>CAJWKQ010000006.1 GCA_913041895.1 uncultured Verrucomicrobiales bacterium | reverse complement strand
GGCATCCGGAGGTTATGCCGGGCTTGGGCCTTGCCCTGAAAGACCAGCAGATTGCAGATGTGCTGACCTATATCCGAACTGCCTGGGGAGGAAAAAGTCAGGTGAAAGAGAAAGAGGTCAAACAAGTTCGCGCTACTCATAAGGATCGCGTTTTACCTTGGAATGTAAAAGAGCTTTTGGAGATAAAATAAATATTTTTCATTCTCTGAACCCCACTTGGAGGCTGACTCGGTAGGTCCGAGTCCTACCTCTGGAGCCAATTTAGATGGGCCATTGAGGCGGGACTATAAATCCTCTCAAAGTTTCCAAGTAGCCTGAGTCACAAGGTTTAAGTTGGGCTACCAAAATGGGGGCTTGTTTCGAGCTAAAATGTGACTGAAGTAAATCTATTAATTTGGCCCGGGATAGAAGTCCGTTGCTTGAGGGCGCCAGTCTTGGGGCAAGCCAGTAGGGTTTAGTTAGCACAGTCCAAAGTGCGTCTTCAGTATGTTCAGGTAGTTTCTCTTGGTCATGTCGTATCCAAAATCCTCTAAGGTGGTGAGGATTGAGGGTGGATAGGCAGTCATTATCTGTTTCGTATAGTTCACGGTAAAAGAGCCAGCCCTTAACAAAGGCCTGACGTTGGATGGAATTGGTTTCAGTAAGGTTATCAAGTTCTCGGTTTAGATTCTCCTGAGTGCTGCGTGGAAGTTGTTTCTTAAATAGATGCTCTCTTTTTGATGCCAAATTGTCGGATGTGTTGGGGCCTATAAACTCGTGCTCCTGACAGTTTGGGGTCAATTGAAGAAAATATTTAACCGCTGTTTCCCAGTGGATGATTTGTTCGTTTCCACGGAAGAGGAAATCAATTTCCCCTAATGTACGTTTCCCATCCTTAAGCTGGAGGTTGCTCGCGATGACTTCAAATTCTGTAAGATGCTCAAGCCAGAAGTGGATTAGCGCCTCAAAGTATCGGCCAACACGGTGGCTGGAAAGTTGCTTCAAATAAGAGAGGAGAGGAGCAGGATCCTCTTCAAGTTGATGAAGTTTATCTAAAGCTTTACCAAAAACATCATCGCAATCCTGATCGGAAAAAATAGGGTGTTCGGGGATATTGCCTTTTAGCATTGTCGGACTTTTTATCACCCACGCCAAATCCCGTACTCTTGGATGTTTAAATGTTTCTAGCATCAAAGATTTTAACGCGATTTCAGCGCCCTTTTAGAGTAGAGTGGCCTAACCTGTATCATACACCCAGCTTTTTACTTTTAATTGTTTTGTAGTTAGAAAACGCGACAAAGGTTGCCACTATATGTTGGAGACGTTAGTCTGAGTTGCGTGAAATCCGTTGTTATAGCTGTGTTTTTCTTTGTCTTATCCAGTGAGTTTTTTGCTGCTCAAAGTGATGGATTATGGCAATCGCATTCGCCGAGGCAGGAACTTAGCCCGAAATTTCAACATGACGATGGGGTCCTTCAAATTGATGCTGGGGGACGTTCAGGTGCTACAGGTCAGTGGCAGGCGCATTTTTCGGTGAAGGGCGGGCATTACTACCGCTTTTCTGCGGCCCGGAAAACATGGGATATCGATAGGCAAAATGTGCAGCGGCACGTAGTCGAACGATTGATCTGGCTGGATGCTGCTGGCAATAAAGTAAACCGTGATGAGCCGACGTATTCCTCTTATCGGCCTGGCACAGCGCCTCGAGCAGAGCCAGAATTCCCTCGCATGACAGGTGCAATGACTCGCGGTGGCTGGGATGAGGTGCTCGAAATCTTCCGTGCGCCAAAGGCTGCTACACAAGTAAAAGTGGAACTTTGCCTGCGTTGGTTGGATGATGGTCGGGTAAGTTGGAGACATGTCTCGATAAAACCAGTCGCCGAACCGAAGCCTCGCAAGGTGCGATTGGCCACGATTCATTTTCAGCCGCGTGCGGGTAAATCAAATACTGAAAAGTGTAAGCTCTTTGCACCACTGATCGCTGATGCCGCAGGGAGCAAGGCTGATTTGGTGGTGTTGCCCGAGACACTCACATATTATCATAGCGGTCGTACCTTTGCTGAATGTGCTGAGTCTATCCCTGGGCCGTCCACTGATTATTTTGGAAGGCTAGCCAAGAAACATAATCTTTACCTTGTAGCGGGGCTTCTCGAACGTGATGCAAATTTAATTTACAATGTTGCGGTACTCATCGGCCCGGATGGCAGTGTTGTTGGTAAATATAGAAAAGTATGTCTCCCGAGAGGTGAGATAGAAGGAGGAATTTCACCGGGTAAAACATATCCTGTTTTTCAAACGCGATTCGGAAAGGTAGGTATGATGGTTTGTTATGATGGATTTTTCCCCGAGGTTGCCCGCAACTTAAGCAATAACGGGGCTGAGATTATTGCATGGCCCGTGTGGGGGTGTAATCCCATGCTGGGGGCGGCACGTGCCTGTGAAAACCATGTTTACGTTATTAGTAGTACGTATACTGATGCGTCCCGTAACTGGATGATATCCGCTATTTATGGCCATGATGGGAAGCCTCTAGCACAGGCAAAAGATTGGGGTTCAGTTGCCGTTAGCGAAGTAGATTTAAATAAACGTATCTATTGGCACAGCTTGGGCGATTTTAAAGCTCAGATTCCGGCTCATCGGCCGCCGAGTAGGTAAGGGTAGCTAAAAGGTAGCTACTATGGATCGTAGAAATTTTATCATTAACTCCAGTTGGTCAACATTTGGCTTGGTCTCAATGTGTTCCTCGGCGCAAAAGGATAGCCCATTTGCTGTGGTATTGGGAACGGCGCAGGATGGAGGGTATCCTCAAGCGGGCTGTAAAAAGGATTGCTGTAAAGGATTATGGGAGGATGTATCAAGACGTCGTGATGTCGCAAGCTTGGGGATTGTTGATCCGGTAACAAACCAACGCTGGTTTATCGAGTGCACCCCTAGTTTCCCCCGTCAGGTTGGTCGACTGGATGGTGCCTATCCAAAGTTAGAGGGGAAAATCGATGGTATCATGCTCACCCACGCCCACATTGGACATTATGCTGGGCTTATCCATCTGGGGCGTGAAGTGATGGGCGCTAAAAGTGTTCCGGTTCATGTTATGCCGCGCATGGAGAAATTTCTTCGGACTCAAGGGCCTTGGAGTCAGTTGGTTGAACTAAAGAATATTGAGCTTAAGACCATGCGGGATAATCGCCCAGTTCATCTGAATAATAGAATCAAGGTTTACCCCTTTCTTGTGCCACACCGCGATGAGTTTTCTGAAACGGTTGGGTTTCAAATCGAAGGGCCCTCAAAGAAAATATTATGGCTACCTGATATTGATAAATGGGAAAAATGGAATACTCCCCTAGAGAAGGTGTTGAGTGGTGTAGATGTTGCGTACTTGGATGGCACATTTTATGCGCAAGGAGAATTGCCTGGTCGGGATATGTCAAAAATCCCACATCCATTGATTGCTGAAACAATACGCCGTTTAGAAGGCAAGCAGAATTCTTTGCGTCAAAAGGTTCGTTTTATTCATCTTAACCATACTAACCCTGCTCATAATCCAAATAGTGTCGCCACCAAGCAAATCGAGAAGGCGGGGATGCGCGTTGCCGTACAAGGCGAAAGAGTTGAACTTTAGATGTCGTGGGATAAGAGTAATAACTGTCTGATGCGTTTACTATTTCTGTTTTTGGGTTATACACTTTATGCAGGTGAATCTGGTCCGTTAGTGATCGTAGGTGGTGGGGGATCGCCGGAAAATGTACGCAGGCAGTTTGTGGAACTTGCCGGCGGGAAAAAGGCGCGGATAGCAGTTCTTCCTCAAGCCTCCAGCCGCCACAATCGCGGTGAGGCCTCCGTAGAGGTATATACCAAGCTCGGAGCCGGTGAGGTTTACAGCGTAACACTGGATGATTCCAAGAAAGCGCGTGCACTGATAAATAAGGCTACGGCCATCTGGTTTCCCGGTGGAAGCCAGAGGCAGTTATATCAGGAGCTGGATAAGGCGGGGTTATTGGATTTTATCCGTTTGCGGCATCGCGCAGGTGTTCCCATTGCCGGGACCAGTGCGGGTGCGGCCATTATGTCTGAGGTTATGATTCCCAATGCGCCTGAAAAGCCCGGTTTGGTAGGAGGCAATACTCCAATTACCAAAGGGCTGGGGTTGGTGCCCGAATTGATTATTGACCAACACTTTATTGCCCGCCACCGGATGGATCGGCTTTTAAGCGCAGTTATGGATCATCCGGACCGAATAGGGGTTGGTATAGGTGAAGCGACAGCAATTATCGTTCGCGGTGGTAGTTTTACTGTCATGGGGAAAGGTAGCGTGGTGGTGATCGACGCGCGAAAGGCCAAAATATCTAATGGCAAATCTGGAAAACTCCAAAGTGGATCGAACTTAAGCCTGAATATTTTAAAAGCTGGCCAAACGTTTCAGTTCAAAGGACTTAAATGAGACTGCTTTGCCTCATTCTAATTTTGTGTTTTCAGGCGGCTAAGGGTGCAGACCTTACATTATCCTTGGGTAAACCTTCAGAGGTTGGTTTGGATACTACTATTCTTGAAGCGGGGGTGAACATGTACCGTAAAGCCATTGAGCGTGATGAGGTGCGCAGTGCGGTGATCCTAATTGCCCGCAAGGGCCGGGTGGTTGTGCATGAGGCTTTGGGATGGAAGGACAAGGAGCGTGGTATTCCGCTCAAGAAAACCGCCATGTTTCGCATGGCATCCAATACCAAGCCTGTTGTGGCGACAGCCATCGCGATTTTGGAAGAGCAAGGTAAGTTGCGATTTGATAACCCGGTTCATCGCCATATCAAGTCCTTCGATAACTCCAATGCGAGTGAGATCACGCTGCATCATTTATTGACTCATACTAGTGGTTTTCGAATAAAACCAATTTTCTTTAAGCCACTCATAGAAAAATCTGCCAAACATCCAAACGCACCCAGCTTGAAACTGGAGGTGGACCGTTTTGGGGAAGTTGGGGCAGTCGAGCCTATAGGAAAAAGTTACAGTTACAGTAATGCAGGTTTTAACACGCTGGGTGCAGTGGTTGAGACAGTCTCAAGTAAGCCGCTCGAAATCTATCTGGATCACCTGATCTATGAACCACTTGGGATGGATGACAGTTATCATCATGAAGTGGCTGAAAAACTGGATGGAAAATTAGACCGTATGTCGGTTGTTTATTACCGTCGTGAGGGTAAATGGGTAGAAGGCTGGAAGCCTGGTTTATCTCCAAAGTATCCCTTTGTGCGGGCTTCGGGAGGTATGATTTCTACAGCAATGGATTATGCTGTGTTTTGTCAAATGTATCTCAATGGCGGCATTTATGGAGGTAAGAGAATTTTGAAGACAGAGACAGTGAGATTAATAACGACCCCGCACACCGCTTCTCTCTATTCACCTGCTGAACAAATGAAACAATCCCATTATTATGGTTATGGTTGGCGTGTGCACAAGGATGGTGTTTATGGCCATACGGGTTCTGATGGAACTGCTGCTTGGGTGGATCCCAAGAATCAATTGATAGTACTGGTTTTCACCCAGAGCCCTTCGGGGAGTATATTGCGCGACCGATTTTTCAAGCTTGTGCAGTTGGCAATTGAGAAGCCCTAGTCAAACTACGCTTGTAATAAGCCAATATTCTGTTTCTCTTGTTTTCGCATTCATTCGTAATTTGACAGTGATTTTTCATCGTAATTACTGCTTGGAAAATGGTTGGGGCATTAATTATGAAACTTAGAGAAATTGCTGCATTGGTTAGGGGCACCTTGGAAGGAGAGCCTTCGATTGAAATTAGTGGTGTGCGTGGGATGAAAGACGCCAAAGAAGGGGATATTACCTTTCTAGGTAGTAGTAAATATATTGAATATTTGGATGATTGTAGAGCTTCTGCGATCTTGACTTCAGAGTTAGTCGAAACATCCCTTCCCCAAATCATTGTTGCCAAACCGGAGCTGGCTTTTGCTCATATAATTAGTGAGCTACATCCCGAACCGGTTGCCAAGCTGGGAGTTCATCCCAGTGTTGCCGTTGGGGATAATGTAAAGCTGGGTGATAATATTTCTTTGGCCGCAGGGGTTAGTATTGGAAATGGCGTGGTGATAGGTGATGGGGCGGTGTTGCATGCCAATGTGGTGGTTGGCGATAACTGTCTTATTGGAGATCACAGTATCCTGCATCCGAATGTTACCCTATATCGGAATTCGGAGTTGGGCCAACACGTTATCCTTCACTCCGGAGTGGTGATTGGAGCTGACGGGTTTGGTTATACAGTCGATGAAGTGGGTCGGCATTTCAAAATCAATCAGGTTGGCCGTGTGGTGATTGAGGATCACGTTGAAATTGGGGCCAATAGTTGTGTGGACCGGGCGGCCTTTGATACGACCCTGATAAAGGAGGGAACCAAAATAGATAATTTGGTTCAGGTGGCTCATAATTGCACGGTAGGAGAGCACTCCATTTTAGTGTCTCAAGTCGGACTGGCCGGCAGTGTAACTTTAGGGCATCACGTCGTGTTGGCGGGGCAGGTGGGGTTGGGGGATCATGTTACGCTTGGAGATCAGGTGACACTTACTGCAAGGTCCGGCACCTTTCGGGATGTTGAAAGCAATTCAGTGGTTAGTGGATTTCCGGTTGTTCCCAATACTCAATGGAAGAGGGAAATTGCATCCCTCCCTAAGCTTCCTGATTTGATCAAACAGGTTAGGAAACTGGAAGTCCGATTGGATGCAATGGAATAAGGTTTAGAACCTAGAAAGAGCTCAAATTTAAGCTTCCTTTGGTTCAACCAATACTTGAATTAACCCTTTATTCTGTTTCTCTTCTCGGACAAGCCCCGATAATTAAAACCATGAACCCCGTATTTTATCTAAAGACCTATCTAATTCTGCTATCGATTTTCGTTTCATCACTTTCTTCAGAGGGCAAGGAAGCAATAACACACTCATTTCTGGGAGCAGGTAAGGCCAACGGTGTGGTGATTGTGGGTGAAGACCGAAAGGTGCAATGGCGTTTAGATATGCCCGCAAGCGATGGTTGGGTATTATCCAATGGAAACGTGTTATTGGCGTTGTACGCTACCAAGGGTTTTCCTAATGGAGGAGTGGTGGAGGTGGATCGTAAAACCAAAAAAATTGTCTGGTCCTACAAAGGCCAGCAGAAGGAGATCAGCACAGTGCAACCCTTGGGTTCAGGGAAGTATTTGGTGGCTGAACTAGGCCCCAAACCCCGTGCGATTGTGATTAACCGTAAAGGCGAGATACTAAAATCCACACCCCTTGCCTGTCAGAAAAAGAATTTCCATATGCAGACGCGCATGCTGCGTGCACTTCCCAACGGCAACTACATTGCGCCACACCTCTTGGATTTTGCAGTAAAGGAATACAATCCAGATACCGGCGAGGTATTGCGCAGTTTTCCTACTGATGACCGGGGGCGGGGCAAGCGTGATTGGCCCTTTACAGGTATACGTCTGGCCAATGGAAACACACTCATCGGTTGCACCAATGGAAACCGTGTCATTGAAGTGGATACCAAGGGTAAGATTATCTGGAGTGTGGATAATGGGGATATAGGAGAAAACCTATTTGATGATGCCTGCGGGGTACAGCGCCTTCCCAATGGCAATACTGTCATTACCAGTTACCACGCCAAAGGGGATTCAGTGAAACTGTTTGAAGTCACGCGTGATAAGAAGGTCGTGTGGCGTTACAGGGGGCAAAAAGCCGGCTTTCATCACTTTCAAATCCTCACCACCAATGGCAAGCCGATAAAGGAAAATACCTGGAGATAAAATGGGTCAATTAATTGTACTACTAAGTTTTCTGTTGGCTGTTTCTCTCTCGGCCAGAGAGGCCAAACCCAATATCCTCTTCATCATGGCCGATGACCTCGGCTGGATGGACCTTGCCTGTCAGGGCAACAAACTGGTCGAGACACCGAATCTTGACCGGTTGGCGAAACAGGGCATGCGGTTTACCGATGCCTATGCGGCTGCACCAGTGTGTTCGCCTACCCGTTGCGCAGTATTGACCGGTCAGGCTCCTGCGCGAATTGGCCTTACCACACATTTGCCGGGAATGTATTTCCCGAAGGATAACCGTCCGCAACCGGCCGTCCTTGCCAAGCAGCTCAGTACCGAATATGTCACCATTGCTGAGCGTATGCGTGAAGCAGGTTATAAAAGTGCTTTTCTGGGTAAATGGCATATTGCTTCGAGTGTAGGGAAGGGAGGGAAGGTAGCTCCAGAGCTTTCGCCCATAGGACAGGGTTTTGATATCAATATTGGAGGCACTTCCTATGGGGGGCCGCCCAGTTTTTTCTCTCCCTACCGCAACGGGGAACTCAAAGATGGGCCCAAGGGTGAGTATCTTCCTGATCGACTGGTTAATGAGACGATTGATTTTATTGGTAAAAACAAATCCAAACCGTGGATGACGCACCTCTGGTTTTACACGGTGCACTGGCCGATGCAGGCGCCTGAACCCTTGCTTGAAAAATATGCCAACCGGAAAGGTCCGGGCCTCAATGACACGCGTTATGGTGCGATGATTGAAGCCATGGATGTGGCGATTGGCAGGTTGCTCAAGGCACTGGATGAAATGGGCCAAGCGGAAAATACTTTAGTCATTTTTACCAGTGACAATGGCGGATTTGCCGGAGTGTCTGATTGCCGTCCGCTACGGGAATCCAAGGGACACCTTTATGAAGGTGGTATTCGTGTGCCGATGATTGTTCGCTGGCCGGGAAAAGTGAAGCCAGGTACTTTATGTGATACACCGGTCATCAGTATGGATTTTTATCCGACATTCTTAGAGTTGGCCAACTTGAAGCCGGGTAAGCAACCCATTGATGGTGAAAGTCTCCTTCCACTTTTCAGTCAGAGTGGGGGATTAAAGCGCAAGGCGATTTATTTTCATTACCCCAACTACGCCTGGCACATGGACAACCGGTTGGGCAGTGTCATTCGTGAAGGTGACTGGAAACTCATTCGCAATTACGATGACAATTCACTGGAACTCTACAATCTTCCAAAGGATCTCAGCGAAGAGAAAAATGTCGCGAAACAAAACCCCAAGCTCGCGTCACGCCTGAATAAAAAGCTTACCACTTGGCTTAAAGCAACCGGTGCCCCCATGCCGCGTCCGCCAAAAGGTAATTAGTACAAAAAGTTTTCTGGTCAATTGATTGGGCAACGTGTGATTGAAAAAAATCACACGTTGTGGTATACCTTCGCAAGGAGGTTTGGATGGGTAAAGTGATTAAGACAGGGGTGGTGGCGACCCGTGAAAAGAACGGGCAAACGGAAGTGCTTCTGGTTTCTACCAAGAATAATGGCTGGGGAGTACCCAAGGGCAACCTGATGCCCGAACTGGGCAAGAAGAAGACTGCACTGGAGGAGGCCTACGAGGAAGCAGGTGTGCTCGGGGAAATTGACGGGGGCAAAAAGGCCACCATTGAACATCCCGACTGGACCCTCGATTTGTATCCCATGAAAATTTCCAAGCTCCTCAAGAAATGGCCTGAAATGGATTGGCGCGAACGTGAATGGGTTCCTCTCAAGAAAGTTGATAAAAAACTGGGTTACCCGGCCTTGGTGGAGTGTGTTGAAGAGCTCGCGGGCTAGATTCGTAATTAAAGTCATTAGCTCTCCGGTTGCCGGTTTGCCTTTCTTAACGTAGCCTTGGGTTCATGCGTTTGCTCATTTTATTGATGGCTATTGCCTGCACGGCTTTGGCGCGACCCAATATTCTATTCATCATGTCTGATGACCATGCCTCTGAGGCTATTGGCGCATATGGTTCTTGGCTCAAGAAATACTGTACTACCCCCACTATTGACCAGTTGGCCGTTGAGGGTATGCGTTTTACCAATGTCTGCTGTAATAACTCCATTTGCTCACCCAGTCGGGCCACCATTCTTACCGGCCAATACAGTCACAAGAATGGTGTGCCCAGCCTTAATGGTGCCATTAGTGAGGATTCTCCACAGGTGGCGGCCCAATTACAAAAGGTCGGCTACCAAACGGCTGTCTTCGGCAAGTGGCACCTGACATCTCAGCCCAAGGGGTTTGATGCCTACAAGGTCACGCGCGGTCAGGGCTCATGGTTTGATCCGGTCTTCTATACCCAGACGGGACAGTGGTATGGGAAAAAGAAAAAACGGGACCGGGTGCCCGGTGAGAAACATGAAGGCTACTGCTCAGATGTATACACCGATCAGGCACTTCAGTGGCTGAAGGCGCGTGATTCCAAAAAACCCTTCTGCATGATGCTGCATTTTAAGGCGCCACATCATTCCTATGAATACCCTGAGCGCTGGAAGGATTACCTGAAGGACACACTGATTCCTGAGCCTCCCAGCCTGCATGAGGACGTGGAAAAGACCAGCCCGCTGCTTAAAGGGGTGCATACCTGGCATATGGTGGATAAAAACGGTTACTTTGGTAGGCATGAAAAAGATGAGGAACCGCCGATGTGGCCGCATGATGGCAGTATCCGCAGTAAAACTTCAGCAGCCTATCAGCACATGATTCACAAGTACCTCCGTGCAGTGGGTGCGGTGGATGACAATATCAAGCGAGTTATTGATTATTTGGAAAAGGAGCGCATCAAGGATGACACTTTGATTATCTACACCAGCGATCAAGGTTATTGGTTGGGCCAGCATGGCCTTTATGATAAGCGCCTGATTCTTGAGGGTTCACTCAAGATGCCCTTTATCGTGCGCTACCCCAAGGAGATCAAGGCCGGCTCAGTGAGTGAGGCCTTGTGTAGCAATGTGGATTTTGCGCCTACATTACTGGATATGGCTGGAGTGGCTGTGCCCAAAACCATGCAGGGCTTTAGTCTTAGGCCACTTTTGCGAGGGGAAAAACCGGCCAACTGGCGGAAAGGCATCTGGTATGCCTACTGGGCCACCGGCCATTACCACTGGGGTGTACGCACTCAAGAGCACAAGCTCATACGCTTTGCGGGGACTAGCGACTATGAATTTTATGATTTGAAGAAAGACCCCTTTGAGATGAATAATCTTGCTGGCCAAACCGGTTATAATAGAGCCATCACCGAGACCGGACAACTTTTGGATAAATTAATCAAGCAAGTCGACATCAAACCTGAACAAATGCCCGGAGCAAAAAAGAGGTGAAAAAACTGATGATACCACTGATAGCTTTGTGTCTTTGCCCTGTGGGGTGTGGGAATAGTAAGACCGCTGAGGAGGCTGCGCAGGACGGAGACATTCCGGCGCTAAAGAGGATGGCAGAGAACGGAAATGCCGAGGCGCAATATCATCTTGGGGAGGCGTATAGTGATGGGTGGAGTGGGGAGCAGGATTACAAGGAAGCAGTTAAGTGGTCTCGTAAAGCTGCCGAACAGGGTTTCAACATCCCCGACGATAGGGGGATGTCTCTCTACGATCCTGCACATTGGATTTCAGTGATGTACGAAGAGGGTGGTCATGGGTTAAAGCAGGATTTAGTCGCCGCCTACGCATGGTGCACCATCGCTGCGACGAATAACCGAGGCAACACTAGCAACGGTTTCCGCCTCAGAAAACGTTTGAGTGAACTAGCCAAAAAAATGACTCCCGAACAAATTTCCAAGGGGCAGGAATTTTCCACTGAGATGGTCAATAAGCAGCCGAAGCTGATTCGGAAGAAAGACTGATGATGAAATACACTTACACCATTCTGGTAATCCTGTGCCTCTCTCTTTCTGCCTTTGCGGCGGATAAGAAGTCCCCTTACAACCTGCTGGTAATCCAGACTGATGAACACCATTTCAAGACGCTCGGCTGTTACGGTGGTAAAATCGTTAAGACTCCTAATATTGATTGGATTGCCAAGAATGGCGCCATCGCTACCAGTTTCTATGCCACCACACCTGTCTGCTCTCCCTCACGCGGCGCACTCATGAGCGGCAAGTACCCGCAACATACCCCTGTAACCAATAACAATATCAAGCTGGGTGAAAACATCGTTACCTTTGCCGAGGTACTGCGCCGCGAGGGTTACGCCACCGGTTATGCCGGTAAATGGCATCTGGATGGCGATGGAAAACCACAGTGGGGGCCCAAACGTAAATTCGGCTGGGAAGATAACCGGTTCATGTTCAACCGTGGCCACTGGAAGATGTTCGCTGATGGGTCCAATGGGCCGCGTGTGGGATCCACGAAGAATGGTCGGCCTGACTACGGCTTGAAAGGCGCAGATGAAAAGAGTTTCGCCACCGATTGGCTCACCGACAAGGTCATCAACTTTGTGAACGAGAAAAAGGGCAAGTCCTTCTGCTACATGGTGAGCTATCCTGACCCGCACGGCCCCAATACCGTGCGCGCGCCCTACGACACCATGTATGAGGACGTAAAGCCGCCTATCCCGCGTTCAGTCAATAAAACCCGTGCGCAAACTCCAAGGTGGGCATCTAAAGCGCCTAGGATTACTGCTGATACCATTCGGGTGCTCATGCCCAAGTATTACGGCATGGTGAAGTGTCTGGATGATAATATCGGGCGTATTCTCGATACGCTTCGCAAGAATGGGCAGATTGATAATACCATCATCGTCTTTACCAGTGACCACGGCGATCTCTGCGGAGAACATGGAAGGTTGAACAAGGGTGTCCCATATGAAGGGTCAGCACGTATTCCTTTCCTTATTTATACACCGGGTAAAATCAAGGGCGGCACCGTGGTCAATGAGGCCTTAAGCTGCATTGATTTTATGCCTACAGTAATGAACCTGATGAATATCAAGCACGGACAGAAGGTCGATGGGCGTGATGCAACAACTCTTTTTACGGGATCTAAAACCGACTGGAATGACATGGCCTTTATTCGCTCCACTAGTGCCGGAAAACCGTGGCTTTGTGCAGTGAGTGATCGCTATAAACTGGTTTATTCGGACATGGGTGATCCGTGGCTTTTTGATCTAGAGAAAGATCCCGATGAAATGATTAATCTATTTAATGATCCTAAATCAAAAAAGATTGTTACTCAAATGACCACTCAATTACGAAGATACAGTAAACTTCAAAAGGATCCCTTCGCGGATTTGCCAGAAATCAAGTCGGCAATGGCCGCAGCGTTGGGTAATTAGACGCATCTATTATTGACGGTTGAGACTTGCAAGGCGACTCTCAGCCCATGCCAAAAAAGCAAGATCAGAACCGTCGTGAATTTATCGAAACCACGGGCAAGGTAACGGCCGCTTCGGCTCTAGCGGGTGTAGCCATTCCGCACGTACATGCCGCTGTAGATGATACTGTTAAGGTCGCATTGGTGGGTGCGGGTGGACGTGGGACGGGTGCGGCAAGTAATGCTTTATCGGTTTCTGCCGGACACGGCCCCACAAAACTAGTAGCTGCAGCTGATATTTTTGAGAGCAACCTCAAGAGTAGTCTCAATGGACTCTCAAAAAAGCATAAGGAAAAAGTGGATCTCGGTAAGACGGGTAAGAATGGTTTACCTGAGCGCGCCTACATAGGGTTTGAGGCATATAAGGAGGCCATTAACAATTTAGATAAGGGCGATGTGGCCATCTTCACCACGCCTCCGGCATTCCGCTGGGTTTTCTATAAATATGCCGTGGAGCGCGGGATCAATGTATTCATGGAAAAACCTGTGACTGCTGATGGTTATGGGACAAAACAGATTCTGGAAATAAATAAGCTGGCCAAGAAAAAGAACCTTAAGGTGGGTGTGGGCCTCATGTGCCGTCATAGCCGGGCGCGCGGTGCCATGGCTGATAAGATTCAGGAAGGCGCAATAGGTGATGTTGTACTCATGCGTAGCTACCGGATGCACGGCCCAGTGGCTTCCTCGCGGACTATTCCGCAAAAGCTGCGAAATGAATATAAGGATTTAGAGGAAATTCGATGGCAGATTCGTCGTTTCCACAGCTTTATTTGGGCTAGTGGCGGATGCTTCAACGATTTCTACATCCACAACATTGATGAATGCTGCTGGATGAAGGGTGCAGCCATGGGTGACCCCGAGCACACGGGCGGTGATCCTCTAAATGTAATGGGTACACTTGATAAATGGACCTGGCCTATTATGGCTCAGGCTACCGGAGGTAAACATTACACCGAGAATGATCAGGGCCAACCCTACGTCGACCAGAACTTGGATACCTATTCTGTGGAATACACCTATGCCGATGGAACCAAGCTGATGCATTACGGTCGTACTATCGAGGGGTGCCACAACGAGTTTGCCAGTTACATACACGGTACGAAGGGTTTTGGAACCTTTTCCAAGAATGGTCACTGGCCTGCGCCGAGTGCACTCTATACCGGGCTGACACCTAACCCAAAGAACCAGACATGGAAGTTCCCGGCTCGAGAAACTAATCCTTATCAGGATGAATGGGATGATTTATTAGACGCCATTCGAAATGATAAGCCATACAATGAGGCCGAGCGCGGTGCTCTTGCCAGTCAGGTGTGCAACCTAGGCCGAATGGCAGCGCATACCGGACAGCGCGTGATGTGGAATGACGCGTTGAATGCGGAGCCACTGGCTCCGGATTTGGAGAAGCTTGTTGGCCTTGATGGGGATGCGCCTGTAAAGGCAAATGCAGACGGGTCTTACCCCTCTCCGCAACCGGGTATTACCAAGAAGAGGGAGTATTAGCCCGCGTCATAAACTTGCCCCCGCCTTCTCTTCATTGCAGGATGTGCGGGGTTTTTTATGGCCAAGGAAGAATCAAACACTCCTCCGCGGGATGATATTATCAAGTTTGTTGCTAAGACCGCAGTAATCGCGGCTATTGTTTATTTCGGATTATATTCCTTTGACCAATGGATGCGTAAAAAGGATGGGCCATGGGAGGTGACTTTTGATAAGGATGCGAATGGAACGCCGATATTGGTTATAAACTTGGCCTCGCGTGATTATTCAAACTGTACAGTTCTATTTCATGGAGATTCGTTGCCGGAAGGGTTTGAGCTTGTAAAGACCAACTATGTGGATCCTTCACACCTGCCGTTAAAGGTCCCTTTTGGAGAGTGGTTTTTTGCAGATCTTACTTATCTTCCAGGTACTGTGACGTATAATTTTTTTGCTGAGGATGCTAATGCATCCAGTAAAGGGCGACGTCACGAGATTGAACTCTTGCCGCGTGGGTTGGTAGTAAATCGTAAGGAATATCCATGGAAAGCAGGGATGCGAATCGAGGTGAGTACTGGTGATAAGCGGGATTGGAAGAAAACCGACGTTAAATATTAGTCTTTTTTCATAGGAGGCAAAGCCCCAGGCACGTTCTTAAATTCAAAACCTCGAATTGATTCGGCTGCCAGAGTACCAATAGTTCGCCTCAAAGGAATGATGCTGGGGCCTTTTTCGGTGGGATGTACACGATTACAAAGGAAAATGACGAAGCTCTGTGAAAAAGGATCAATCCACATAGAGGTGCCTGTGAAACCTGAATGCCCGTAAGAGCCTAATGGAAACAAGTTGCCTCGTGGGCTAGAATAACCGGTATCAATATCCCATCCCAATCCACGACGGGCGGTGAGGGTAGGTGGGGTTTGTACGGAAGTCATCAGATCTACGGTTGTTGGACTAAATAGGCGTATTCCATCGAGTTCACCTTTTTGAAGGAGCATTCGTGCGTAACGTGCAAGATCTGGTGCAGTGGTGAAAAGGCCGGCATGGCCAGCCACCCCTTGCGTTTTTCGCGCTCTTGGATCGTGTACGATTCCTTGGAGGACCTTACCTTCTGTTACTGTTGTCGGTGCTATACGGCCAATTTTTTCTGTGGGCGGGTTATAACCCGTATCATGCATTTTTAAGGGTCTAAATATTTCCTTTTCACAAAATATATCCAATCTTTGGTTGGTGATTCTCCTGAGGATTTCATCAAGCAGTTGGAAATTGATGTCGCTATAAATAAATATTTCCCCCGGTTTTGCGCGCAATTTTTCAGAAACACATTTTGCTATGCATTCGGTGTGACCTTCCCAGCCTTTAATAGAGATATCCGGCCTTAGACCGCTTGTATGAGTCAAGAGATGCTTAATTGTAACTTCATCACGCCCTTCACCATCGAACTCCTGGATGTGTTTTTTTACTGGATCATAAATATTTAATTGTTTGCGTTCATGGAGGAGCATGATGGCTGGTGTGGTGGCGACGACCTTGGTGAGTGATGCGGCGTCATAAATAGTACCAATCTGTGTGAGTGAATGAAGGGGCGTTGTACTTGCTTTGCCGTAAGCTTTGTAAAATTTGTAATCTTTGTGTTCGATCCACAGCACCCCCCCTGGCAAGCGTTTTTCTCTTTGGCCCTTAGCGATCGCAGTTTTGATGGACTCCAGTTTGGATAGGTCAAAAGGCTGGTGGGTTTGTTTTCCTCGGATCGGTGAGGTATCGGCCAAGTTAATACAACCAAGGGAAAGTATTGTAAGAAATAAAATATATGTAATTTTTTGAACAAAAGTGGCCATCTTGAGGTCCATTTTACCCGTGGTACACTCAGGATTCAAGGAGGCTTGCAGTGGGCCTGAAGATCTGGAATGATTTTTGACAACTCTAAATGCATTTGCGGGTATCTATTTTTTGTTTAACGGTTTTTTCAGGTGTAATTGTTTGGGCACAACAGCAATATTTGGAGCCACCAGATGCGGCAAAAGAGCTTTTTGCGTCGCGCCCGATGCCGCGGGTTTCATTGAGTCCCAATGGTGACTATTTGTTGATTGCTGAGCGGTACCGTTTTCGCCGTATTGCAGAACTGGCTTCAAAAGTAACGGCTCTGGCTGGAATTCGCTTGGATTCCCAAAATAATGGGCCGGCCCTGCCTGAATATTATTTTCGGATGGAGCTAAAAAAAGGAATTCCCGAGGGCAAAACACAAGCCCTTCGGCTTCCAAGTGGATTGAAACGTTATAGCCTTCCGGTCTGGTCGCCAAATGGCCAAAAATTTGCATTTCTACAATATAATCGCACAGAAATTTTTATTCATGTGGGTGATGCTCAGACTGGGAGCATTAAGTCCTTTCTAAACCTAAAACTAAACGCTGCTGGGGGCCGGGCTTTTCAGTGGCTTCCAGATAGTAAAGGATTGTTGTGTTTGGCAATTCCTGCTGGTCGTGGTGATTCCCCTATAGCACCCAGAGGGCCAGTCGGGCCGGTGGTTCAGGAGACCGGCCCCAAGGAAACACCAGTTTTGACCTATCCCGATCTCCTTCGTAACGAACATGATGAAAAGTTGTTCGATTATTTTCTTACAGCCCAGTTGACAAGCTTGGATATCAACAAATCGCAAATCAAGAAACTGGGTCGGCCTTCTGTTTTCGGTAAATTTGATATTTCACCCGATGGTCGATACGTATTGGTTGAACGGGTTCATCCACCCTATTCATATCAATCACCAGCACAGTTTTTTCCGCGTAGTATCGAGGTGTGGGACTTAAAGGCTAAGGCTTCTGTGAAGCACGTTTCCATACGTCCTGCAACAGAAGATGTGGTGACTGGCGGAGTACCACTTCAGCCAAGAGGTCATCACTGGCGTCCCACAGGGCCCGCAACAATTGCTTGGATTGAGGCACTTGACGGGGGAGATCCTTCGAGGGAGGTAGACTACCGTGACCGGGTAATGATGCTGGAGGCCCCATTCACTGGACGAGCTAGGAAAATCACCTATTTGGAGAATCGTTTTTCCAAAATATATTGGGGCCAAACGCGCAATGTGGCTTTAGTAAGGGAATATGAAAGTAGTCGGAACTGGTATAAGATTTGGCTGGTAGATCCTGATAATCCGGATATTCCTGATCGGCTGCTTTGGAGTCATTCTGTAGATGAGCGTTATCGCCATCCGGGTTATCCACTGATGCGTCAATTGCCAAACGGAAAGCGGGCAATGCGCGTACATCAGAATTCTATTTATCTTAATGGAAATGGTTCCTCAACAGAAGGCGATAGGCCGTTTTTGGATCGCCTAGATCTAGTCAAGTTTGAGCGTGAACACTTGTTTAAATGTTCTGAAGACAGCTATGAGGCAGTTGTAGCGGTAACTTCCGATGACGGTTCGCAATACGTGACCCGGCGCGAAACCTCTGAAGAACACCCTAATTATTTTTTAAGAAAACTGAATGATCCGGAACGCAAACCGCTTACTCAATTCAAGGATCCAGCTAAATCCTTGCGAGAGGTTCAGAAGAAACTAATTACTTATGATCGTGCAGATGGGGTAATGCTAAATTGTATGGTGCATTTGCCTCCTGGATATGATTTAGACAATCCCAATCCTTTACCTACTATCCTTTGGGCTTATCCAAAAGCGTATACCCAGGGCAAGATGGCAGGGCAGGTGGCTAATTCGCCACATCGTTTTTCAACCTTTACTGGTGCCTCCCCTCGTTTTTTGGCGCTTCAAGGGTATGCGGTTTTGGACCAAGTAGCTATGCCAATTGTCGGTGAGGCAGATACGGCTAACGATAACTTTACTGATCAAATTGTCGATAATGCGGAGGCCGCAATCGAGGCAGTGGTAAAGATGGGCATATGCGATCCATCCCGTGTGGGAGTCGGTGGGCACAGTTATGGAGCCTTTATGGCAGTCATGTTATTAGCTAATAGCGACCTATTCCGCGCTGGCATAGCACGAAGTGGAGCTTATAACCGAACACTGACTCCGTTTGGATTTCAGAATGAACGCCGAACCTTATGGGATGCTCCCGAGACTTATCTGGAAATGTCACCGCTTTTGGCCGCACCTAAGATTCGTGGGCCACTCTTATTGATTCACGGGGAAAATGATAAAAATCCAGCCACAACTCCGGAACAAACCAAGCGGCTATTTCGCGCTATTAAGGGGAATGGGGGAAAGGCCCGAATCGTTGTTTTACCGCTCGAAACTCATAATTATCAGGCTCGCGAAAGCGTAGGGCACACCTTGGCAGAGATGGTTCAGTGGTTTGATAAATACGTTAAAAAATCCTCGGAGGAGATAGAATCTGGTGGTCCCTAGACAAGTAGCTCGCGTATTTTTTTGAGTAGCGGTGGAATAGCTACATACGGATCTTGCTCTGCTTCGTACTCTAGGACGACATACCCCTGATAATTGGCCTTCTTAAGGCTGTTTATCAGACGCTCAAAATCAGCCGCCTTTTTGTCTTTTCCGATTCGCAACTCCACTTTGAGCTGCACGTTTACCGCATAAGGAGCCGAAGATGCAAAATCAATGTAAGGGTCAGGGGTGCGAAAATTACCACTATCCAAGTTTACAGCAAACCACCTATGATTAACTGCTTTGACAAATTCAATCAACGTATTGGAGCTACCAATACTATCGTGATTTTCTATGCCTAGAAAGATTCCGTGTTTGCCAGCGTAATCGCAGCATTCGCGGAGACTTTCAATCGCCCATAAGTCAGCCTGCTTTCTTTCGACTCCTTTTGCTTCCCGTCCGGCAAATACGCGAATATGTGGCGCGCCTAACACGGCCGCATGGTCGATCCATTTTTTTACATACGAAATTTGGGCATCTCGTTTCTCTCCTTTAGGTAAAGAAAAATTATTTCCTACCGCCGTTCCACTAATATCTACTCCACGCAAAAATGCATGGCGTCTCAAATCAGTTAGATATTTATTTGTAACATTATGTGGGAAAAAATAACTGGTTAGCTCAGTCCCGTCACAGCCGTTATCGGCGCAAAAATCAATGAACTTAAACATGTTCATTGGTCGGTCTTTGACTTCGCGTAAGCTATTTTTTTGGTATTTGAAAAATGATCTGAATGAATATGCTGCCAGACTAAGACGAATATTGGGTTTCCCAGAACGCTCAAAGGGGGCTCCTAGGGCACTCATCAAACCTAGAGTTGAGCTGGAAGCAAGAAAACTGCGGCGAGTTATCGAGTACATAGGCTCTAGTTGCTACAGCCACAATCGCCAAACCCATCACTGCAGAAATCAAAATCATCCTGATTGGGAACTCTTCCGATCTCAAAGGTTTTTGTGATTACTTGATTGATGCGGTTCTGAACTTGCTGAAACTCTTCTTGTGCCTCGATAAAATTCTTGGCAACAGGGTTGGCCATAAATGCCTCACTCAGTTTATCTAACTCGACTATTTCCTCCTCAGTTATTTCAACTCCTGCCTGTTGCTTTTGTTGCAGTAGTGCGCCACGATCGTTAAGCATACTGTAGTCATATTTCAGCTTTTCATCAGTCATGAATGCATCAATTTTGGAGAAGAGCTCCTTGAACCCTTTTTGATTTACGATGGACTCACAGAGCTGGTCGGTGCCTTTTTTGACTGGTTCCATTTCAAGATGTGTTTGGGGTGTGGTAGTTTCAGTATTCATGACATTACTAGACGGTGAGGATTTCCTCTTCTTTTGAGGAAAGGTGGTCATCAATTTTTTTAACGTAGTTATCTGTTAGTTTTTGAACCTCTTTTTCACCATGGCTCAAATCGTCTTCAGTGATTTCACCTTTTTTTTGTTCAGCTTTTAATGACTCCATTGCTTCACGGCGTACATGGCGAACAGACACACGGCCATCTTCAGCCAATTTTCGAGCTGCTTTTACCATTTCTTGCCGACGTTCTTTGCTGAGATCAGGCAAATTGATGCGGATGAGTTTGCCATCTACGGCAGGATTCAAGCCAAGATTCGCTGCTTGTATGCCTTTTTCGATGGGTGTGACTGTGGAAGCATCCCATGGCTGAATGACCAATGTTCGCATCTCAGGTGCTGTGATGGCCGCCAATTCTTTAAGGCGCATGGAGCTGCCCTCATAAGCTTCTATACTTATATTTTCAACTAAGGCTGGAGAGGCTTTTCCAGTGCGAACACCTGAAAACTCGGTTAAAACCACTTCCTCACTTTTTTGCATTTTCTCCTCTGTGTGTAAAAGGATGTCGTCTACGGGCATGTCACCAGTTTAGGCAGGGTGAGGGTGAGGGGGAAGAAAAATTGATTAGGCTTTGACCAAAGTGCCGACCCGTTTACCCAGTACAACATTACGGATGTTGTGAGGTTTGAATAGATCAAACACAATAATGGGCATTTTGTTATCTAAACACAGTGAAAAGGCTGTGGAGTCCATGACTCTGAGTTGTTTCTGTAGGCAATCAAGATAAGTGATTTCACGGAAGCGTTTGGCTTTTGGGTTCTTTTCTGGATCACTATCATAGATGCCATCGACCTTTGTGGCTTTTAAGATGACTTCAGCTCCTATTTCATTAGCCCGGAGAGAGGCAGCGGTATCAGTCGAAAAATAAGGATTACCGGTTCCACCTCCAAAAATGACCACACGTCCTTTTTCCAGATGGCGAACTGCACGTCTGCGAATAAATGGTTCGGCTACTTCACTCATTTCTATGGCAGTTTGCACCCGGGTTTCGACATCATGATGCTCAAGGGAATTTTGCAGGGCCAGTGCATTGATGATGGTAGCTAGCATGCCCATATAATCGCCGGTGGCACGGTCAATCCCTGCACCTTCCCCTTCGAGACCACGAAAGATGTTTCCGCCACCGACTACAATTACTACCTGTACACCCAAGTCACGTAGTTCGCCAATCTGCTTGGCCATGCTTGCAACGGTTTCTGGACAAATACCTTGTCCTGCTTTGCCTCCCAGTGCTTCTCCGGAAAGTTTAAGTAGAATACGTTTGTACTTGGGTTTTGGGCGAGATGAGGTAGTGCGTTTCACCTGAAGGTTTGTCTACCATCAGATGCCCTTTGACGTCAAACGTAAGCATAAAAAAAGCGGCTCGGTGTATCGAGCCGCGTAGAGAAATCACGATTAGGAGTTAATCTTCCTGATTTTCACCTACCTGATATCGGATGAAGGCTTTAATAGTTATTTCGTCGTTAACCTCTTTTGCGACTGCTGTCACATGATCTTTGACAGGTCCTTCTCCTTTGACAAAATCTTGATCAACAAGGCAGACTTCCGAGTAATACTTCTCGATTTTGCCTTCAACTATTTTCTCGATGGCTTGAGCAGGTTTATCCTTGAATTGCTCACGAGCAATTTCACGTTCCTTTTCGAGCTTTTCTTGGTCAAGAGCATCACGATCGAGGGCCTCAGGGCTGGCTGCGGTAATTTGAAGGGTAATGTCACTTAAAAGTTCCTTGAAGGCTTCTGACTCGGTGGTTTCGTCCTTGCCTGTCGCCACCGCGACTAAAACACCCACTTTGGCGCCATGATGGATGTAAGCAGCTACTGCACCTGAGCCCTCTATACTTAAGCTTTCATTACGAGATAGTTGGATATTCTCACCGATTTCAGCAACGGCTGTAGTGCGTTTTTCTTCTAGATCTGCGCCAGGATCTTCACAATACATGGCGGCAATTTCATCGCAAAACTCCTGAAATTTTTCATTTTTGGCGACGAAATCAGTTTCGCAATTTATTTCCACCAGTGTTCCTTTCTTGCCATCAGGCGTAAGGTTCCGGGCTATTATTCCTTCTGAGGTAGTTCGGCTAGATTTTTTTTCAGCGGTGGCTGCGCCTTTCTTACGCAACCATTCTACTGCAGCTTCGACGTCGCCGTCTGTTTCAGTGAGGGCTTTTTTACAGTCCATCATCCCGGCTCCGGTTTGTTGGCGGAGTTTGCTGATTTGAGCTACGGTAATTTCGGCCATAATTAGATTTTTTCTAGATTAAAATTGGTTTGTATTATTGTCTAAAGTTGGATGCCTTTGGTCTGCAGTGGTGTTTGAACAAATTCCTTTAGTTCCGTTTCGCTCAAGTCACCGTTGAGGCACTTAACTATGTCTCCATCGTAGTGGTCAGCATATTTGGCCTGAAAGGATAACTTTACCGCCTGCCACTCTTCTTGCGAATTGATGAGGTTAATAGAGTTTGCGATTTCCTTTTCATCTGTGCCCGGGCCTTTACAAGCCTTATAAATTGCGTCGGCTATACTTTCTGTTGTCGAAATAGATGCTTCGCCTTGATTTTCTGAGGGCTCTGTTGACTGAGTTGATTCTTGCGATGAGGATTGAACCGGTTCTTCCATTTGTTCAGCTGTTGCAGCATGTTCACCTTTGGCTTCGGCAATGGTTTGACTAATTGTTTCAACAATAACTTGTATTGATTTGATGGCATCGTCATTGCCGGCAATGGGGTAGTCCACGAGTTCGGGGTCACAGTTGGTATCGACCAATGCCACAATTGGAATACGCAATTTTCGTCCTTCGGCAATCGCGTTGTGTTCGCGCCTGATATCAACCACGAACATTGCATCGGGAGTACTATCCATATGGCGGATTCCACCCAGGTTTTTCAGCAAACGGGCTTTTTCACGCCGTATGGAGGCTTGTTCCTGTTTTACATATCCGGCAATACTGCCATCTTCCTCCATAGTCTCGATTTCCTTGAGGCGCTTGAGACGTTGTTTAACAGTCTTTAAATTGGTAAGCATTCCGCCAAGCCATCGGTCGGTTACAAAATGTTGTTTGTGAGTTTCAGCCAGTTCCCGAATGAAGGGTTGGGCCTGTTTTTTGGTTCCAACAAAAAGGATTTTGCCTCCAGAGCGGATTGTATTGCCCAGAAAATTGCAGGCGGCATTAAGTTGCTCGGCAGTTTGTGCCAGATCGATAATGTGAACTCCGTTGTGTGCCCGGAAAATGTAGGGCTTCATCTTGGGGTTCCAACGGCGGGTCTGGTGTCCAAAATGGACTCCCGCTTCAAGCAGTTCTTGAATTCCAGTACTCATATTGTGTTCCCTTGTTTGAGACCCGCTACGGGCCATCCCGCAGGATGACGGGATTACAGATAGTTGTTAATGTGGTCACCAGATTCACTCGAATTGGATTATTAAGACCGTTACCTTTAACCACCTTGCTGGAGGGAAAAGGGCGGGCAAATTATCACGTGCTAATTAAAAGGCAACCAGTTTTTGCGTAAAATAAATAAAAAAAGCCAACTCGAAGCGGTAATTCTGGCCGGTGGCAAGAGTCAGCGAATGGGATTAGACAAGGCTCAACTCAGAGTGGGTAGATATACCTTACTGGGTCATGCTCGGAGAGTTGCAAAAGAACTGGAGATGTCCTACCGTGTTGTCAGGGTGGACTATAGGAATGGGTATGGGCCTTTGGGCGGGGTTGAAACAGCCTTGCGTAGTACAAAGATGCAAAGGGTTCTGTTTCTCAGCTGTGACATGCCTTTTCTCACTTCCAGATTGGTGGAATCTCTTTTAGAAACCGATTGCTTGGCAGTATTTGCCCAGATTGATGGTTTGGCTGGTTTTCCATTTTGTATGAAACCAGAACTACTACCTCAAGTAGAACGACGTATAGCAGCAGGCAAACTTTCCCTTCAATCTCTTGCAGAGTCCAAGGGGCATCTTTTTTGTATTCCAGAGTCAGATCGGCCTCAGATGGAAAATATCAATACTCCTGAACAATTGGCTGCTGCGCGAGCGCGCTTGCAATAGCATACTGAAGCATTAGGATGTTCACGTATCTTCGCTGGCGAGACAAACTTTGACTGTGAGCGAACTTATTATTCACTAGTGGTATGAAGAACTTCACATTTTCTGTAGCTTTGGTCGTTCTGTTGAATGTGTCGACAAGGGCTGCAATGTCCCCTGAATCGATTCTGCCTATTAATACCTTTGCAGTGGCGACAGTTCCTGATTTGAACGCAGCTCGCCAATTATTCAAGGCTGATCCCTTATGCCGGATGTGGAATGACCCGTCTATGGCCGCTTTTACCGGAAAAATTGGGAAGGCTTTTCGTGAAAATGTAATGGATCGTATTCGTGAAGAAGCTTCTGTGGATCCGATCGAAATATGGAACCTTGGTCAGAGACAGGTGACCGTTGCCTTAACGCATCAGCCTGGCCAGTCATCACCGGGTGTTATCTTTTTGGTTGATAGTGGTAAAAAAGTAGCCGAATTAGATCGCGGGATGTTGTTGTTACGTGAGGCTTTGGTGGACAATCAGGTGGAGCATAAAAGATTACGCATTGAGGCAACGGATTTTTTGCGCATACCCGGGCCCGGGGGAAAAGAGGCGGGCTTTTATTTGGGGCAATCCAAGTCCATATTTATCGTTACAAATTCCGAGCTGTTGGCAGAGACTTTGGTTAAGAATCAAAAGAATCCCAAAGCAAAAACACTGAAAAACAACGCGACTTTCACAGTTCAATACAAGAGACAGTTTGAGAAGGCATGGATGTACGGTTGGCTGGATTTTTCGACAGTATTAGAAGTTGTAATTGATGAAATTGAAAAGCGACGTGATCTTGATGCAGAACCTAATCCATTAATGCCCGAGCCACAGCGAGTTATGGAGGCACTAGGATTGACCGGCCTAAAGAATATGGGCATTTCAGGTCGTACGGATGATGGAGGCACGTTTCTGGAAATTACTATGAACGTGCCAGAAGCTGCGCGTCGTGGACTTTTTAGCATGATTGCTCCGGCAAACAAGGATGCTGGACCTCCTCCGTTTGTGCCGGCAGATGTCGTGAGTTTTGGTCGTCTGCGGCAAAGTACGGCGCATATATGGAAAACCTTTGTTGATACTGCGAATGAAATTACCCCCGCAGCGGCAGGGGCCATGGCTTTCTTTCAGGCTTCGGTTCAAGCCAAGAACCCGGATTTCAAACTCAAGGAACAACTCATTGATACCATGGGGGATGACTTCATTATGATTGAAATGGCTCCAAGGGGGATGGAATTAGAGGATTTGTTAAATCCGCCGCGGTTGTATCTGATTAATTCTAAAAAACCAAAAGTAACTCTGAAAGCAATAATGGACTTAATCTCGGTGGTGATTGATGCGCCCCCTGAAGAGGAAGAGGTCGAGGGCCGCACCTTGTACTCCTATAATTTTGGTGATTTTGTTGATGATAAGGGTGTATCGGTACATATGGTGGCAGTCGGGGAATATTTGATGTTTTCGCAGGACTTAAATGCGATGAAAGAATATCTGGATGGACCCAAGAAAGGAGCTAAACCCTTAACCGAACTCTCAGGACTTAATCAGGCAGCCCAAAAAGTGGGTGGGGTTGATGGCGGTGTCTTTGGCTTTGAAAATACAAAAATCATGGCCCGTAGACTATTTGCCATGGTAAAAAAGAATCCTGATCTGGTTTCCAATGCTTTTGGAGGAAGGCTTCAAGGAATTGATCCTGTCACCGGTTTGCCAGTTCAAGAAGATCGATTTGGTGAGTGGTTGGACTTCAAGTTACTTCCTGAGTTTAAGCAAATCTCAAAGTATTTTCACTTCTCTGTGATTGGGGTTAAGGCGGATAAGCAGGGGATTCGTATGGGGATTTTTATGCCCACACCACCTGCTTCAAAGTAATTATCTGACACCTTTCGTTTATTGACCCAGTAAATGCATCGTTACCTTCCGTTGGTGGCCTGCGTGGCGGTGTTCCCATAGAAAGATTCCTTGCCAAGTGCCGAGTGTCATCCGTCCTTTGATAATGGGGATTGATAAATTCACTGCTGTGAGAGCCGTGCGTACGTGGGCGGGCATGTCATCGGATCCTTCATAATTATGTTCAAAGATGGGGTCTCCATCAGGGCATACACGAGCCATGAAACGTTCTAGATCGCGCCGGACTCCAGGGTCGGCATTCTCCTGAATGAGCAGAGATGCGCTCGTATGTTGCAAATGCAAAGTGACCAGCCCTTCAGAAATTTTTGCGTTCTCTACTTGTTTGCTGACTTCCTTGGTTAGGTCGTGGAATTGTCGGCCTGTGGTGGAAACCTCGATAGTATAAGAGTGCTGGGTGAGCATAAGGAAGAGTTGCAGGGAGTAAGGGAAATGATCAAGTCATGAGGGCGGCATTTGGCCACCCTCATGACTCAAAGGCGGGTGGAATTCTGTAGGGGATGGCATGAGCCGTGTCGACCCATGAGGGGGCGTTATCTACAGGTTCAAACCGCCAAGAAGAGAAAAAGGTATTACTGTCTTGTTCTTCCATTTCCAACAGGAGAAAGCAGAGTATGGGGGTACGCGTGTTCCATTGAGGTAAACGATCAAGAGCTGCTATGGTGTACAGGCGCCCTGCTTCAGGAACAGCAGAAGTCCAGTCCCACACTGCTCCTGAGAAGCGGTCGTTCGTGCAACGAATCCGTTGACCAGCATACCACATTGCATTTCCTCAGATCATAACCTCGCATATTTTTTGGGGTTTTTCCCGCGAATTTGTTCACATTGCGGTGAATAATCTTTGAGGGCATAACAAATAAATGGAAAAGGCGGCCTTAAGGCCGCCTTTTCCCATGGGTTGTTTGCTAGAGTGAAAACTTACTGATCCTTTTTGATCATATGTTTGAGCAGATCAATCACGCGGTTAGAATAACCCCATTCATTGTCATACCAACTTACGAGTTTAAAGAAGTTGCCGTTGAGCTCGATTCCTGCACCCTTGTCAAAAATGCTGCTACGTGAGTCCGTGATAAAGTCACTTGAAACAACTGGTTCCTCGGTGTAGCCAAGGATACCCTTGAGTGCGTCAGACTCAGAAGCTTTTTTCATTGCTTCACAGATTTCATCGTAGTTGGTGGCTTTCTCGGTTTTGACAGTCAAATCCACAACAGATACGTCGGCAGTTGGGATACGGAATGCCATCCCGGTGAGTTTTCCCTGAAGTTCTGGCATCGCCAAACCCACAGCTTTGGCAGCACCCGTAGAAGCGGGTATTACATTGAAGCCAGCACCACGGCCGCCTCGAAGGTCTTTCTGCGATGGGCCATCTTGTGTGGGCTGTGTAGCAGTAACCGCGTGGACGGTAGTCATCAGGCCCTCAGCAATGCCAAAGTTTTCGTGTACGACTTTGGCCATAGGAGCTAGGCAGTTAGTTGTACAGGATGCGTTTGATACAACCGTATGCTGTGCAGGATCATATTTTTCATGGTTTACTCCCATGACTATTGTAGGAACTTGATCAGGACTTTTAGTGGGGGCGGAGATCACTACACGCTTGGCACCGGCAGTCAGGTGTTTTGCTGAACCTTCATGATCCGTGAAAAAGCCTGTTGACTCAATGACGTAGTCGACACCCATTTCGCCCCAGGGGAGATTAGCTGGATCACGCTCTGAGACACACTTTACCACCTTGCCACCAATATTCAGTTCATTATTACCACCAGATACTTCTCCATCAAATTTCCCGTGGATGGTGTCATATTTGAGCAGATAACTCAGGTTATGAGCGTCTACAAGATCGTTAACAGCCACGAACTCAAGGTCTGGATCATTAAAGCCGGCTCGCATGACCAATCGTCCAATTCGTCCGAAACCATTAATTGCTACTTTGACTGACATAATATTTTAAAAGTCCAAAAAGTTGGGGGCGCGAATCATAGCTACGGCGTGCAAGTCGTCAACGTCAAATAAAGTGCCAATTTTTTGGTGAGATGCGTTCAAAGCACCATCGACACTACGCAAAAGTCAGGATAATCTCGGAGTGGTGCCACTTTTAGAGATTAGTAAACTTACCAAAAACTACCGTTCACCGGGAGGGGGACTGCAGCGTGTATTGGATGTTCCTGAGTTTACTCTTGAGGCGGGTCGACAGTTGGCCTTACGGGGTGTCAGTGGCACCGGGAAAACCACTTTCCTTAACTGCATAGCTGGAATATCACGTCCCGATAGTGGAGTTGTAAGTATTAATGGGGTGAATATAGCCGATATCAGTGAATCTCGGCGCGATCAACTTCGAGCCAGTAATATCGGTTATATTTTTCAGACCTTCAATCTTCTCCAAGGTTATACTTGTTTGGATAATGTATTATTAGGTATGCGTTTTGGTTGTGGGGCAGACCGGGTGTTTGCGTTGAAATTATTGGATCGAGTGGGGCTAAGTGCTCGTCTGGGTTATTGGCCTAGCCAGTTGTCAGTGGGGCAACAACAGCGTGTGGCCGTTGCCCGCGCCTTGGCCAACAGGCCGAAACTGGTATTAGCCGATGAACCCACTGGTAATTTGGATCCAAAGAATGCCGCTGAAGCGGTGCAGTTGATTCGTGAAGTTTGTGAGGAGAATGAGGCGGCTTTGTTACTAGTGAGCCATGATCAAGATGTGCTGAATCAATTCGATCATTGTCGTGATTTGGGGGAGATAAACCTTGCAGACCAGAAGGTGGTAGTATGATTCAAGATGTGCTCAATACACCATTATTTGTTCTTTTTTCTGGAGCACTGTTGTTGGTTTTCCTTTTGTATCTGTTGGTTCAACTAGCATGTAATCCGGTTGTCATTCCGACGATTGTACTCAAGAGCTTGCGGCAGCATACCCTCTCGACATTTATTACTTCAACTAGTATTGGGCTGGGATGTGGGCTTCTGATGTCGGTGTGGGTTGTAAACTTTCAAAGTCAGCGCGCTTTCAAAAATGTGACAGGTGGTTTCGATTCTATATTGGGCCCACGTGGTTCCCAGTTGCAGTTGGTATTAAATAGCCTCTTTCATATGGATTCGTCTCCCGGATTAGTTAATGCAGAGGATTACCGTATCTTTCGCCAAAAATATAAGCGCTTTTACAAGGCGGCTGTACCTATTGCCGTTGGCGATAATTACAATGGTTATCGCATCGTCGGCACGACTCATGATCTCTTTGGCGTGGAGCATTCTCCGGGTCAGGTTTATGGCCTAGCTGCTGGTGAATTTTTTATTCAAAACGAAAAACAATGGAACAAGGAAGCGGTGATTGGAAATACAGTGGCTTCTAAGCTCGATTTGCAAGTGAACTCAAAATTTCAGCCTTATCATGGTCTTAATTTCGATCCGAATCAGGAACCTCATAAGGACAAGTACACGGTGACGGGAATTCTCAAACCTACCGGGACACCGGCTGACCGAGTAATTTGGATTCCTATTGAAGGGCTACAGCAGATGGATGGCCATGACATAAAATATTCTGGAGATGTTAGCGCGATACTCATTCAGATGAGCGAAGACACAACTGCACGCGGTTTTGGTATGAACTCGTTGGATAGTATTTACAACAAAGGAACCGATCATCTAACTTTTGTTAAATCTACTGAAGACGTAGTGGCCCGGCTTTTTGACCAATTTGCTTGGGCCGAAACTATTTTACGATGGGTAGCCTATCTGGTGGCCGTGGTAGCTGCAGGCGGTGTATTGGCTAGTATCTATAATTCGATGAATGAACGACGTCGTGAGTTTGCAATCCTGAGGGCTTTGGGTGCTGGTCGAAATCTGGTGTTTAGTGTTATTGCGATGGAGAGCGCTGTTATTGCGACAATAGGTTCGGTAATTGGATTTGTGTTTTATGCTCTCATCATGATAGCCGCCGAGACTGTTCTGCGGCGGGAAATTGGGGTAACACTTCAGCTTGATGAATTTCACCAGATCATGTTGATTGCGCCACTGGGCCTGATTGTATTGGGGGCGGTGGTAGGGATTATCCCTGCACTAAAGGCTTATAGTACTGATGTCGCTGGGAACCTTATCCCCCAGAGTTAGGGATGGCCAAATCGGCTAAAATAACTTTTAAACTACCAAAAAAAAGCTAGATTAGAGAGGTATGAGGATTTGGCAGACAGCTGGGTTAATGATAGTGATCGTTTTCATTGCTGCGGCTTGTACTGATCAGGTACCCACCCAAAAAAACGTGAAGGTGGAACGAGGGGAGGTTGTTCTACGTGTGTCAAATCCAGAACCTGAACCGTTCATTGAAGAAATCCCTGAAACTAAGGGCCCCCTGCTTGAGGCTCCAGTTCCCCAAAAACCGGAAGCTGTGGTCGTTGCTGCCGGTAATGTTGATGAATCCTCACCCGAAGGAACTGATAAAAAGCCTGTTCAGCCAAAACCCTTGGGCCCAGTTCAAAAGATAGGTGATTATTCATTACTAGGTTTTGATCGATTGGCTTCCTTTGCATATGAAGTTCCTGATGATCCTATTACTGAACCCAAAGCAAAAGAGATTCTGGAAAAAAATGAGATACCGGAGTCGGTTAAAAAATTCGATAAGCAAAAAATTGCACTCAAGGGTTATATGCTCCCATTAAAAGTTGAGGATGGAAAAATTACGGAGCTATTGATTTTACGTGACCAATCCATGTGCTGTTATGGTGCTGTGCCAAAGATTAATGAATGGGTAAGTGTGCGTATGCCCAAGGGCAAGGGGGTAAGGCCCGTTATGGATGTGCCCGTGACTATCTTTGGCACGCTGAAGGTTGGAGAGGTTCTAGAAAATGGTTATCTAGTTGGTATCTACGAGATGGACGGCGAACGTCTCGACGGGCCAATTGACCTCTGATTTAACTATCATCTAATCTTCCGTTATCCACAATTGTATGTCATCTAGTGCAATGGGTTTTCCGGGGTTTGGTGTTGCCCACGCGCTTGGTTGGCCGTTTTCGGGAGTGGTGGTGTCTGTCCATTGCAGGGTCCATGTTTTCGGTTTTGTCTGTTTCTCTTGCCACACTTTGCCTTCTACTGACCATTGTCGGCCTGGTAATTCTCGCACTTGCAAGTGCAGATAGGTCCATTGTCCTGCTGACCATTCATATTTTACTGAGTGTATAAGCACATCATTGCTCAGTAATTCCAGCTTTTGGTTATTTGGATTAACGCGCAGCTTGTATCCGCTCAGCCCATTTAAACCAACAGCAAAAGTGGGTGATTTCTCTCCGTCTTCCGCCAGAAATCTTGCTTCTAATCTTAGGCCGCTTGAAAAAGCTGGGCCGAAAAGAAGTCCGACAGTTTCCTTTGAATCTGATTGCAATACCGCATAACTGTTTTCCCCTTTTCTTTTTATATTTGTTTGCCCTGCTATGACTGTGAATGAGGATGATAAGGATTTAGATTCAAAAGAATCTTGGAAAAAAGCCCCATTTTCAGGTGCGGATTGTGGGGTAACGCATCCGGAAACAAAGGAAACTAGAAACAGAATACTGGGGAAACGCAGAGTCAATCTAATGATTCTTTTTTACGTATTTGATGGCAGCCTTCACGAAATCAGTGGGATTGCGGGCGTAAGTGCCGTTGTCAGTCTCAATGGCTAGTACGCCCGACCACTTGGCCTCACGCAATACTTTGAAGAGACCATTATAATTAGAGCTACCGGCACCCACTTTTACATCCAATAGTACCGTTTTACCTCCCGCGACTTTCTCCACTTTTTTATCCTTGAGATGGATGTCATAAACCCGGCCCTTATATTCAGTAAAAGCTTTGGCTGCATCGAATCCAGCCCCAGTGATATGCCCCACGTCCATGCATACCCCGATTCGTTTGTCGCGGCTGCGAATCACTTTCCATACTTTTTCAGGTGAGCCATAGGTAGAGTTAATGCCGTGGTTGTGGATGGCCAATTTGATGTCGTACTCTTTCACTAATTCCTCAAGCACATCCCATTGAGAAAGATCGCCGGGTTCCACTACAATGATTTTAATTTTCATCAGTTTGGCAAATTCAAAAAGCTTTCGGTTTTTTTCCTTCTCCTTGTATGTGCGGGTGACTCCGAATGTGTAACAAGTTAAGCCGTGTTTATCTAAAACGGCTTTTTTGGCCAGTGTCTCCTCTTTTGACCCCATCGGATTTATGTGTTTACTAAAAGGCTGGATGTAAGTGAGCTTGTGCTTCACCGCAAAAGCGACCATTTGTTCAAAGTCCATATTACGGCATGTCCAAGTTTGAAGGCCGAGTTTTGGTTGGTATTTTTCTGCTCCCAATATGGGAAATCCCAACAGGAGGCCAAGGCAAAGAATGAGGTTAAAAGTTCGAAGTTTCATGTGGTAAAATACTTTAGAGGGATTAAACCCTTCACTCGCCTTTGGCAAAGCTAAAAACTATTCGTTACGTAGCGATGGAAGTAACTTGCCTCTCAGAGCGATGACAGTAGCCAGCCATGTCCAGAAAAGGCCGCTAATTAGAATTGCTCCGATTATTGCCCACAACATTCCCTTAGGAAGCCCTTGGTCAGGAGTGGTTAGTGAAGGCCAAACTGCCAAGAGAGCACTGAGCACACCCCCGGTAATTCCAAGAGCCAGCAATCCTCCATGTTCGGCCAACATCATCCACTGCAAGGAACCTTTTTTAAAGCCAATCGCCTGCAAGAGTGCTAGTTCGCCACGGCGTTCCATTACATTTCGTAGCACCACCACGCCTAAACCTACGCTTCCTAAAAGTAGAGCCATTGCTCCAAGAATCTGGAAGATGTCCAGATAGGTGTTTTGTACCTGACTATATGCTGTTAGTCGGTCCATCGATTTGGTGAGTTCCAAACCGTAATCTTCTAGTGCATAACTTAACTCTTCACTCGTTTTCTCGGGGTTCTCTGATTTGATAAGAAAAACTCGGTAACCACTTGCTGATGGAAACTGTTCCACAAAGTTCTCCTCAGAGATGATTAGGTCACCCTGAAGCATGGAATTGGAAAGGAACCCTTCGACACGAATCTTGAAGGTGCCTCCCGATTCTTTTGGATAATCAATAATGTCACCCACCTTGACGTGCAGAGCCCACATCCCTGTATTCATATCCACTACTGCTGGTACAATATTGTCGGGTTTTCCTTTAAGAACCTCCCAGCCTTTTCCTTTGGAAAAGGTGAAGGCATTTCGTTCGCTGAGTTGATCAGGATTTACTCCCAACAAACGGGGTTCAGTAGTCTGATTGAGATTCAAGCAACTTGCATCATCACCTTCACGGACCCGCAGCTGGACAAGGTTTAATTCTCCGTTGAAAGCCATTTTTTCACGCCCCTTTTCCGTGTTTAAATCATAGAGGAGGGGGACATCACTTTGCCCATAGAATGCGAATCCACCCGTACCACTCCAACTTTCACCAGCTCCTTCTTTAGGGTCTATGCGGAAGGCACCGATGGCTACCAAAAGGAACACTCCGCATGCGAGTAACCCGATACAAACCAAACTCCGCCCACGGCGGCGTGCACTGCCACGCCATCCCATTGAGGTTAAATTGGTAAATGAATCACCTCCGCTTGTGGCTAGTTTTACTAGGTAGCAGTGACACAAGCAAAGACAACTAATGAGGAGCATCATTCCTGCACCGAAAAACCCTCCAGCCTTCATTTGGCCCTGTGCATCCTTCAAGACGATGCCCAGCACGATTGCTCCAAGAAAACAAATGATTGCAATAACGATTGCTTTACGGTCGGTCGTTGAGTTGTCCGAAGTTGAGGTTTCCTCCTGCAAAAGGGTAATTGCTTTGGCGCGAGAGAGTTTACGGACCGTGAGCCATATTGTGAAAATAGCCACAAACAATCCACCTAATACTCCGTAACAGATCGTAAGGGGTTCATAGTGATAGGAGATGGTCCCATTTCCGATTGCACCTCCCCAATCCGTATTTAAAAGACCGACTAAAGTTTGCGTATAACCCAAGCCCGCCCATGCGCCTAACCCAGCTCCTAAAATGGCCAACACGAGACCTTCGGTGAGAAGGATGTTTCGCACGGTTTTACCGGTAAATCCAATAGCCATAAGGGTCCCTATTTGTGAAGCGCGTTGTTCAATACCAAAAACGAACAATAAGCCCATTAGAAGGAGTGCTGACAGAACAAGAAAAAAGCTCAACCCAATGAAAAGCCCTCCAAAATCATTAGCCGATTTGCCTGATAGGGCTTCTGTTCGGACATCACGAAATACCAAACCGATATCTGTTGGTTCTAGTTTTTTACGAAGCGACGACTTAATCTCTTCGGTTTTGGATTCAGCAAAAGAATAGCGGATCGTAGTGGCTTCTCCGTATCGATTGGCCCATAGTTTTTGGCCTGTCTCTAGTGCAATAAATGCCTTGGGTGTGCCGCGGTGTTTTTTCCAAAACTCTTCGTCCTTATCTCGTACACGGCCAGAGTCAAAATCAATCCCTGGGTTCCAGTCACGAAGGTTATCACGATCAACTATGCCAGGGAAATTTGGCATTAGTTCCCGCCAGCCGGGTTCTTCAGTAGGGACTATACCTTTTACATTAAAAGTGTGCGAACGTTCCTCAAGTTGACGGTTTAGTCCAAGAATATAGTAATCTACTTTTAGCTTATCACCTGGCTTTGCACCTAAATCTTCGGCAAGCCACTGGGTGATGAGCATCTGATTTCCCTTGGGAGTTTGGTCGCCCAAAAAATCGGAGCTAACGGCTGCGATCATAGAATACGGAGTCGATTGAGTTCCGTTTTGTACGTTGTTAGCAATATAGGTTAGAGCGGTATCTGATCCATCAGTTGCCTGAAGGATGCGCTTGTCTAGAAAAATACGGTCAGTTCGGATATCTATGAACCCGTCCACTTTGTTTTCGACCAGTTCCAACTCTGCATCAGTTAAACGCCATGTTTCCTCAAGTTTTTGATTAGATTCACTGGCCAGCTTATTTGCCGATTCACCGCCTGAGCCTATTAAAATATTGGCTCTATTAGGTAGTTCAGCTTCTTCCTGCAACCATGAGAGCGGAACAAAAACATTATAGGGTGGGGTGGCGCCGGGTCTAAGGTTGAAATTGGCCAATTCAGAATCGGGACTTGTGATTTTAGCCACCGAGAGACGGAGTCGCACCGTTAGATCTTCTGCTACTGAAAGAGGTGCATCTCTTGGCAGCACGCTTGGTTTAGCGATACGCAGGCGAAAGTCATCACCTTCCTTGATGTTGAGTTGCTTAGCTAGTCGCGGGTTAATCAGAGCTTCACTTTCCCTTATAATAGGAGGTCTATCTGCTTTTAGTATGGCTTGATGCCAAAAATTATCATCGATGCCAATTAATTGGATATTGTTGGCACGTTTACTTGTTTGGCCTTCTTCGTTTTCGGTATAGCCTGCGGCGTTAATTTTAAGAAGAGGTGCAAAACGGGTTTGGCTGTTCAGCTGAAGTTGTTCTCCCAGATCAGATCGGAAGAATCGATCGTGTTGTTCCAGAGCAATCTGGGTTTTGCCTAGTCGTTGTTTGGCTTGGTCTTGTAGGGTGCGTTTAACAGAATCTCCTATTACTAGAGATCCAGTGAGTACGGTGCTTGCCACAATGGCCCCGAGGAGAGTTCCTGCGTGTGCTCTGGCGTGGTGCCTGAGACTGGCAAAAATGAGGTGGGTAAAGGTCATTCAACTATTTTACCTTCAGCAAGTCTTACTGTGCGTTTCATGCAAGAGGCTAGGCTGACTGAATGTGTTACGGTGATAAGTGTCACTTTCTCTTCTTCGTTTAATTCGACAAGGAGTTCTCCCAGTTTTCCAGCGGTAGACTCGTCAAGTGCCCCAGTTGGCTCATCGGCTAGTAGCAGTTTGGGTTTATTGATTAAGGCGCGCACCACTGCTGTGCGCTGACGCTCTCCTCCAGATAGTTTCCCTGGACGATGAGTTAGGCGTTCGCCGAGCCCAACACGTTCAAGCAGTCTTCGGGCTCGATCCTCATCTTTACCTGTGGCGGTTCTATGTGCAATCGTTGGAATGAGTACATTTTCAAGTACGGTACATTGAGGCAAAAGATGATGACTCTGAAAGATGAAGCCCATCTCGCTATTTCTTAGGGCGGCTAATTCAGTATCATTCAACTGAGTAATATCACGTCCATCAAAAGTGAGAGCTCCACTAGTAGGCAAGTCAAGGGTGCCTATTAGATTAAGTAATGTACTCTTCCCGCATCCTGAGGGGCCAATTACCGCAATGGTTTCACCTGATTCAACCTGCATTGAAACCCCGCGCAAAACCTGCAGTGATTCATCTTTTTGAGCGGAAGGAAACTCGCGGGTTACCTTCTCTAATTTCAGTAGTGGTGTGGATAAGGAAATAGGTGTGTTCACTGATAAAGGGTGGTTATGTCCGAGATTTGCTACGTGTCTTATCGGTTGCCAGTTTTTCTGCAAGGGTAATCATTTCCTTTGCCATATTTTCCACAGAGAACTTATTTCGAACTACTTCTCTGGCCTTGAGTCCCATCTGCTTTGCGTTTGCTGGATTGTGTAACATCTTTTCCAAGGCGTTGGCCAAGCTTTTAGGGTCTTCGTGATCATAAATAACCCCGCCGCCGGTGATCTCAATTAATTCAGGGAAGGATGCACACCGGGGTTGTACAACAGGTACCCCTGCAGCCATAGCTTCAATTACGTAAAACCCAAACGATTCACCGAATTGGGCCGGAACAGATAGTACAGATAGTGATTTCAGAAAGGTCTGTTTTTCAGACCGGCTGAGGTTGGGGTGAAATTCTGTCTCTCCCATAAGGCCTTTGGCGTGAAGCCGATCCTTCAATCTTTTGACAAACTTTTTGTCTGATGGCCCACAGCCACCTCCAATTTTAAGTTTAAGTAAGGGGATATGATTATTAGCTTTGAGCTTAATAAAGGCATCAATTAATGTGTCTAAACCCTTATCTTTACACATTCTTGAGAAGAATCCCAAAACAGGTGGATTGGGGGCAACGCGTTCTGATTCAAAACCATCGTGGTTTATGCCATTATAGATGACTTGGATACGGGGTTTGGAAATTTTTAGATTGGTTTGCATACGCTCTGCGTAAAATTGGCTTGGGGCAATGAATTGGTCTACTTCCCGTGCTCTTTGGCTCATTATTTCCCACACCTTTGAACGTAGTTCTTGCGGCATACTGTCAATGTAAGGTGCTTCGTTTTGCAGGAGGCAAGCCACGGGAGCATTTATTTCCTGCTTTAGACGACGTGCAAGACCCAGTAAGAGCGAGTTGGATAGACAAATAACATCTGGTTTGGTTTGGGTTTTTAGCCAGTCAATGAGTTCATCGAGTTCTCTAGCTTGGTTGCCATCTTCACCTTTTAGCATGGATATGGTGAGTTCACCTACTTCCTCCGCTTTTGTTTTTCCCACTTGGTTGGCAGCCCAATTAAGCATAATTTCTGAGCCGACCATTTTATGCACCCAGCGGGGAGCATTCCTGTACAGTGAAGATTGTTGTTCCAGGTATACATTTACCCCGTTAAAGAAAATAGGTGTGCCATCCGATTGATTTTCTTCATCCAAAGTTAATGGGAGGTAGAGAGGGACCATGGTTACTTCATGGCCTGCTTTTCGCAATGCAGCGACAAGCGCATTATCGCGGAAGCAATTCCCGCAATACATTTTGCCGGCTCCTGGAGTGATTTGGAGGATTTGCACGGCGGATATTTAGCTCTTTTAGTCCGCCTTGGGCAAACAACGATTTCTGAGGGTTCCTAACAAGTTGGCTTGTTTAGTGAAAATATCCCTTACTTTTTCTTTGAGCCAAAGCAGTAGACTTTTCCATCCTCGCTTCCAATTACAATCTTCCCATCGGCTATTGCTGGTGAAGCTGTTATGGCATCATCAGTTTCGAAGTCCCAAATGCGTTGGCCGTCTTTCAGTTTAACCATATATAGACGGCCATCATTCGATCCCACAACAACTTTTCCGTCACAAACAACCGGTGAGCTATTGACCTGTCCTCGAGTGGAAAAAGTCCATACTTTCTCACCATTGTTGCGGCGGACACAGTGCAGTCGTTTATCCTGCCCGCCAAAGAGGACAAGATCCTTTGTTACTGCAGGGGAAGAAGAGTAAGGGAAGAGTCGGTCCTTGTAGTTCCACACAATCTTTTCTGTTTTTAGGTCAATACAAAGGAATTCGTTGTCGTGATGACCCACGTAAATACGCCCGGAATCTGCGGCAACACTACCAATTATATAGGAGTTGGCATTTATCGTCTTTTCTTTTTTGCCTTTGCCTATGTCAATTACATGCAGCAAGGCATCGCATCCACCAAACATCGTTCTTCCGTTTGTAAGGGCGGGTGATCCGTTGATATAATTCTCGGACTCATATTCCCAAATCTTTTTTCCGGTTTTCATATCCAGACAGTAGAGAAAGAAATCGTGGCTACCGACAATTACATAGGTCTTTTTACCGT
>CAJWKQ010000005.1 GCA_913041895.1 uncultured Verrucomicrobiales bacterium | reverse complement strand
AATCTGACACTCGCCTCCTTCAATATATTCCCTTTTCCCATGTTATTAACAGCAAATCGAAGGCCAAAGTTACAGGCAACTAGCACAATAATCAGTAAAATTGGAATATTATTCCCAAAATTAGCTTTGGATTGACATATTAATGGGATTTTTATTCTTATCTTCTCCCATACGCGCAAAAAAAACGGCGATTTGGTGGTATTTATTTAATGTTTTAGTATTAGTTTGTATACAGCAGCAGATTTGACGTCGCAGAGAGAAGGTTAAAATTGGCGAAAAGATTCGGAAATTACCTATTGCATGAGTGTATAGCTCAAGGTGGCATCACCGAGATTTGGATGGCGACCGACGAGTTTGAAAACGTAGTTGCAGTTAGAAAGCTCCGCAGCAGTGGGCTAACCAGCTCTAGTGCGCCGAAGCTCTTCAAGACTGGGCTAAAAGTTCACCAAACACTTTCTCCTCATCCCAACATTATTCGATTCATTAATCATGGTAAGGCCGATAAAACACCTTATATGGTACTCCATTATATTCAAGGAGCAGATCTCAAAGCAATCTTGTCGCGTGGGCTCAAATTGGTTGACAATGTCGCAGACGTTCTAATCCAGATGGCTGATGGTCTTAACCATCTACATGACCGAGGCTGGATCCATCTAGATTACAAACCCGAAAACATCATGGTTTCCCTAAATGGTCATGTAAGCTTGCTCGATTTTGACACAGCTCAATCGTTGCCCCGTAAACCCAAAAAATACCCTAATGTATCTGGCACCCCAGCCTATATGGCTCCAGAACAGCTAATGGGAAAAGCAATGGATCATCGTGCAGACATTTACTCATGGGGTGTCACTGCCTATGAGCTACTCACCAAATTGCGACCATTCGGAGGCCGAACCCCTGACGAATCACGCCGTAATCAGTTGAATGAAAAATACTTGTTTAAACCTGCCCATCTTCATAACCCGCAAGTGCCCGTTGGATTGAGCCAGCTCATCCATCGGTGCCTAGCCCACCAGCCCAGAGATCGTTTTCCGAACATGACTATCATGAACGCAAAACTACATACTCTTTTAGGCGTCCAATATCAGCCGGTTATCCCATCTACGCCTGCTCTTGCATCGTAAGTTCATACCCTTCAAATTATTGACGTGTGTTAGGCATAGTTGCTCTTTATTACTTGGAGCATGATTGGTTATTCTTTACTTTCAGACGGTGAACTGTTTCTAACCGACCATCTATATCACGCGTTTACATGACTGTAAGGTCTATCCTAGTCACGGGAGGAGCCGGTTATATCGGCAGCATCTGCGTCGAAAAACTCATTTCTGAGGGCTACCAGGTAACGGTCATAGATAATCTGATAACCGGCCATCGTGAAGCAGTATCAAAAGACGCCCGTTTTTTTCAGGGAGATATCGGTTGCAGCGAAAAATTGGATGAAATCTTTGAAGCATGCCTTCCAGACGCGGTGCTTCATTTTGCAGGAAGCACCATTGTAGGTGAGTCTATGGAAAAACCACTTGTTTACTACAGAAATAATACCATTAATGGGTTTACTTTGCTCGAATGCGCAAGAAGGCATAATGTAAGCAAGTTCATATTTAGTTCTACCTGCGCAACTTACGGTATCCCTTCACAGACCCCGATTACCGAATCTATCCCCCAGATTCCCACACACCCATACGGAGAATCCAAGTTGGCGTTTGAGCGAATGTTGCTTTCACACGCTATGCAAAGTGGAATGGAAGCAGTCATTTTCAGGTATTTTAACGCGGCAGGAGCTTCGCGAGAACATGGAGAATTCCATGATCCTGAAACTCACTTAATTCCTAGGCTACTACAAGTTGCAATGGGGCAACTAGATTACCTCGCGATATATGGAACTAATCACGCTACTCTAGATGGCACGTGCATCAGAGACTATATCCATGTTGAAGACTTGGCTTCGGCACACATTTTGGCGCTGAAGCCAGGAGTAAAAGGAGACTATAATTTGGGCAGAGGCAAGGGTGATTCAGTACACGAAATCATTAAGGCCTGCCGTGCGATTACCAATCACCCCATACCGATCAAGGAATTACCCGCTAGGCCTGAAGAGCCTGCAGAATTAGTTGCTTCTACACAAAAAGCTCTTTCGCAATTGGGTTGGAAAGCAAAGCACCAGTCAACCGAATCCATTATCGAAAGTGCGTGGGCTTGGATGAAGAAAAACCCGAAAGGTTACGGACAGTCAACTTAGTCGGTCGTTTTCAGCCCCTGTTTAGCTGCCATCTCAGAAAAAATGCCGCCGGCTCCTAATAATTCCTCAAAGCTCCCAGACTCCACCACGCGGCCTTGCTCCAACACAATGATCTTGTCCATCTTCTGTAATGTCGACAACCGATGAGCCACACACAACACCGTGCGGCCCTGTTCCAAGCGATCAATTGCAGCCTGCACTTCCGCTTCTGCCTTGGAATCCAAGGATGCTGTCGCTTCATCTAGGACTAATATTGGAGCCTGCCTGACAAAAGCCCGGGCAATAGCAATTCGCTGTCGTTGGCCTCCTGAAAGCCGTGTGCCTTGCTCGCCTAAACGCGTATCATATCCCTCGGGCAACCCCTCAATAAACTCATGGGCATTAGCCGCCTTTGCTGCATCAATAAGCTCTTCGCGTGTGGCGTTCAGTTTGCCGCAAGCAATATTCTCTGAGACTGTCTGATCAAAGATCACAACTTCCTGGCTCACCAGTGCCATCTGCTTTCGTAAGCTTTCAAAACTCACATCCCTTATGTCGGTTCCATCAATGGCAATACGTCCCTTGGTCGGATCATAAAATCGCAATAGCAAGCTAACCAAAGTGCTTTTACCCGCTCCACTTTCACCCACCACACCCATTTTCATCCCTTTGGAAATTTTAAAGTCAAAATTTTGTAGCACTGCCTTTTTCTCATACGAAAACTCCAACCCTTCAAATTTAATTTCTTCACTAAATTCCTTTAGCTCTAAAGCGGCGGAATCCTCCTTTACAGCTGGCTCTTCTTTCATTGCATCCCGCACCATATTGGCCCCCACTACAGCCTCCTGAAAATAAGTGTTTATGCCAGCCAGCTTTTTTACTGGCTGATAAAGCATTATCATTCCTGTCATAAAACCGATCAGTTGAGGTATGGAACGACCTTCCCAAAAGATATAAGCCAAAAGTACCCCAAAACCGATCATGGCAAGAAACTCCACGGCTGGATTAACTATTTCTTTAGCTTGCCATCTTTTGATACCAGCACGCGCCAATTGTTGATAGAGTTTTTCAAACCTCTTCTGTTGTAATCTTTCCAAACAATAAGCCTTTATTAGCCGTATATTCGAGTAAACCTCTACAATTAGACTGTCCTGATCTTCCCCTTTTTCATAGGCAATTTCAGACTGTTTTCTTATTTTTCGGCCCAGAATTATTACTGGCCCAATCGTCAGAGGAAGAAAAACAAGCCCAACTATAGTCAACTTCCAATCCAGAATGAGCAGCGCAACAATTATGCTAAGCAGCGCAAAAGGCTCTTTTACTAAATCCGAGAATCCACAATACAAACACCTCCAAACAGCTCCTACTCCTGTGTTAAACAACATGGTTTGTCCTCCCATTTCCCGATGCTGAAAATATCCCAATGATAAAGTTTGCAGCTTTTTGTGGATATCAAGTTTTAGATCTTTAATGGCATTTTCACTCACCCATCCCATTAAATAGCCCGTCGCATACCCTGTTGCTCCCCTTAGCATTACTAACATCGGAAGAAATAGGATCGCACCCACCATGCGACGAAAATTGTCGATCGAATTAGTCTCTTTATCGAAGGGAGGAAGCCAATAATCTACTACCTCATCTGCAGTCTCCTTTGTGTGCAGGAGAAATTTTTGAACGTCTCCAATAGAGCCGGTTGCGGTTTTTTCGGCCACTGGTGGCGACTTGTCGCCACCTAGCCGCTCAAATAATGTTTTAGTGCCCCACACAAAGCTTGCATTGAAAAGTCCAAAGCAAATTCCCAGAACAATCGCAACTGCAAGACGATGGCGGTATTTGCGTAAATAGGGCCAACCAAACTTAAGGATATCTAAAATATTACCCAATTATCTTGTCCCTTTACAGAGCTAAACTCTATTGTCCCGATTCAAGTAACGGATTCATGACCAAGAATCAAATTAAAAGGCAACTCATTAAACTCGCACATGAGGGGCAACTATTCGACCAAAATCAGGAAAATATGTGGAGTATTTTCTACTCTTCAGCCGATAAATACAGCGAGGTTATCCATGCTTGCGAGGGGCAATCAAAGGTATTAGATGCCGGGTGTGGAGGCGGCATGCTTCTTGCCGCACTCGACCATCTGGGCCACGAATGTTACGGATGTGACCACACTGACTGCCCCGAAAGATACCCTCGTGTTTTCAAGGAGAGGGAAATTGTTTTTTCCCGGTGTAATTTTGAAATAGACCCTCTTCCATTTCCGGACAATTTTTTTGACGCAGTGGTTTGCGGGCAATGCCTAGAGCATTTTACCTATTCTCATCTGGGAGCAGTAAAGGAATTTAGAAGGGTTTTATCTCCTGGAGGAAAAGTAATCATTGACGTCCCTAATGTTGCCTGTTTTAGAAACCGGCTCAGGCTCCTGAGAGGTAAAAACATCACTTGGGATTACGAAAGAAACTACCTACGGGTAGATCCAATAATCTACAATAACCAATCTTTTTTTCCTGATAGACACAACCGTGAATTCACCGTTGCCGAATTGGAATTGCTTTTGAACTTAGCAGAATTTAAAGACGTTCAGGTAAGTTTCCTGAAGTCGAGGAGAATCAGAGTTGGTAACGATAGAATCAAATATCTAGGAACTATGCTGCGCGATTTGATCCCCTCTTTGCGTAAGTCAATAATTGGAATTGGCTTAAAATAAGATTTTGGCTCTCACGCTTCGCGCGCCAATATTTCCGTTATACGTTTTGCAGCATTCCCGTCACCATATAAATTCTTTACTTGGCTCATTTGTCGGTGTTTCTTTGGATCCTTGAGTAGTTGATCCGAAATTGAAATCAGCTTTTCAGTATCAAAACCTATCTTGCACACCACACCAGCATCTACTCCTTCAATCCGTTCTGTTGCTTCCCTCACTAACAATACCGGGACTCCAAATACAGGAGCTTCTTCCTGAACTCCTCCAGAATCTGTTATCACAAAATACGCACTGCGTAGTGCCCCGATAAACTCCCCATAATCTAAGGGATCTGTAAGGTGAACCCTTTTGTTCCCTCCCAATATCCGATTTACAACTTCTCTGACTTTCGGGTTTAAATGAACCGGGAATAACAGCTCAACATTCTGATTTTCATTGACGATTTCTGTGAGAGCCCGACATATGTCCTCAATAGGGCCACCGAAGCTTTCTCTTCGATGCAAGGTTACCAAAATCAAGCGGCTGCCTTTTGAGATTATTCTGTCAGCTGTTTTATTTTCTATATCTTGAGCTCTATGCCGGATTAATTCCTTCAGTGAATCAACGACGGTGTTTCCCGTAATATGAATTGCTTCACTGGAAACTGATTCAGCCAGCAAGTTGTCACGCGCCAACTCTGTAGGAGCAAAGTGCCACTTAGCTAATCTGCTAATTAGAATCCTATTCATCTCCTCGGGAAATGGCGCGTTTATGTTGCCGCTTCGAAGACCTGCTTCAACATGGCCAACAGGTATGCCCATAAAATATCCGGCCTGAGCACCACTCAAAGCGGTGGTTGTATCACCTTGAACTAAGACCACATCTGGATTCTCCCTAACTAGAGTATTCCCAATACCCCCTATTGATGCCTGTAAGACTCCAGTCAGCAATTGATTGGGCCTCATCAAATCCAAATCAACATTAGCGTCAATACCGACCATACTCATCGCCTGATCCAGCATTTCCCTATGCTGACCCGTTGACAATACGAAGGGTTCGAAATTGGGGCTTGCCCGCATTGCAGAAATCACTGGAGCGAGTTTGATCAGCTCAGGTCGTGTTCCTAATATTATGGCAGCTTTAATTGGCATTTAAATCAGCTCGTTGCGATCTGCAAGGCTCACTATTTTACGGACTGCACCTGTAGCTGAAAAGGCTCCTGCTGATACAGAACGTAGATTTTGAGATTCGTAATCCTTTAAACAAATATTTAAAACATCTGCAATATCCTCTGCATCCAGAGCGTGAGCAACATATGCTCCGGCATCCTTTAGAATTTCATATAATTCGTGGTTGTCTTGTACTAATGCAAAAACCGGTCGGGATGAATGAAGATATTCGAATACTTTTGAAGGGATAGTTGTTTGCGCAACAATTTTCTGTCCGCCATGGACGAGTAATAGCAAATCACTTTCGGCCATTGTTTGCCCGACTTTAGAACTTGGTACGGTTCCCTCAAACTGAACCAAATGCTCAAGAGGACTCTTCGCCACATCAGCTCTAACAGAACTCTCGATTGTACCGTATAATCTTATGGAAAGACTCATTTGTCTGGGTTGGCTATAGATCAACTCTAACGCACGCATTAAACATTTCAAATTTCTTCTGCCTGCCAAGCTTCCGATATGCGTAATGACAAAATCCCCGTCAAATTTTCTCTCCGAGGAGAGCTTTTCAACTGTAGGATCAACACCAGCATAAACGGTGTGAAGTTCACCTTTTACATCATATCTTTTTTTCGCAAGAGCCTTGGCTGCCTTTGTCGTGAATAAGAGGTGATCTGCAGAATCACAAATTTTTTGTTCCAGCCAATCATACAAACCTCTGGATCGACCTCTATATTTTATTTCTCTTAATCCGATAGGGTCATGGAATTCAGCAATCCAAACAGAGGAATATTTTCGTTTTATAAGCAATGCCACAATGTGCGCGCTTATTGCTCCTCCTGAGCTGTACACAACAGAAATATTTTTTTCACGTACCAACTTAGACCCTTTGATATAAGCCGAAGCAAACCATGACCATTGACTGTCCAAACGGATAAACAGCCGTTCGATCCAATAGAACGGTGAAATTAAAACATTAAAAATAAGTCTAACCCATCTTCTATTGGCCAACATATGTCTAAGTTCAAACCTTAAGCCCGAAGGAGCCCATGAGATAACCTGATAATGCTGAAACTGATCAAGCTTCGCCCCTGTAGCTGCACTGACAATTATAGGTTCAATGTTATGTTCTAAAAACAAAGATACTCTATCTGTTACAACACGACTTGCCGCACGACCATCCATATTGAAACAATGCGCGATTATTAACCAATGTTGCTTGGTTTTACTCATTTCACGGAGAGCATCCTTGTGTACACCGCCTGATATTCCAATGCTACTTGATCCCAGCTTCTCTCATATACCGAGCCAGTTTTGCAATGTTGCTTTAATAAGGTGTTCGCCGCTTTCACCCATTCTGAAACAGAACTTTTCAAAGGCAATACTCGCCCTTGCTCTTCTTTTACCTCCGAAGCGGCCCCAACTTGATCTGAAACCAAAACGGGAATTCCACAGGCTAATGACTCAGTAACAACCATCCCAAAGGCTTCAAGCCTTGCGGGGTGTAAAAGCATATCTATCTTCTCATAAAATGAGGCCTTATCTTGAACCCATCCCATTACATCCAACTGAGACTCTAATCCCGTCACGAAAGGCTTCAATTCTTCAAAATCAACACCCGCAATCACCAATTTTATACGCGGGTTTTTTTTGACAAGATGCCTGAAAATTTCAACAACAAGTTTCAGTCCTTTCCTTTCCCACTCTCTGCCTATGAAACCCAACGCATGAGGACGCGAATCATTTTCAGGCCGCACTTCGCATTTGGGCCTAATTACCCCAGGAGGAATCGCAGAACTCAAAACATTCTTAATTCCGCGATAATTGTCATCAAGTTGATTTCTCAGCATATCTGACACAGGTATTAAGAACTTTAGCCTGGGAGAATAAACTGTGTTTTTCTCCAACCATTGGTTGAAATGCCAAGATGGATCCATACGTTTTAACCAGGAACGTTCCCCATATCCATGAATGGTTGTGTGAAATGTCAGTAGATCTGCCTCATCAACAAATTCGTGGGAATGAACGATATCATTTGAACTTGAGTAACGATCACGCCACTTCTTCAATTGATTAGAAAACCCCTGAGATCGGAACCAACGCGGACCTCGAGGCCTTTGAGGGACAAAGTCCACAGAAACTCCATCCGGCACTTCAGACTCACATCGTTCGCATACAACTTTTACTTCAGCGCCTTGATCCACTAAACTATTTGTAAGACGCCATACATATTCCTCCATCCCGCCGGTCGGGGCAAAATTTCGTACTACTTGGACGACTCGCATATTAAATAATTATAAAATGTACAACAAATCAGATCGTCTCTCGTCTTTAAAAAAATTACTATCGGCTTATACCTGATGATAAGAGTTTAAGTGTATTTTCGGGATGATGTATAGCGATCAATTTCTTTCCTGCAGCGATTGCACGCTCGCGGTAATCTGTGTAATTAGACCGCACCTTTTTTACCGCAGAATGTAGTTCTTCAATTTCATTTCCATCAACCAACTCCCCTGAACCATGAAATGACACCAGATCTCCCATCCATGTATCTCTGACAGTAATAATGGGCGCTCCACATCGCATCGCTTCTAATGCTACCGCGCTGAATTTATCTCGGTAGGCTACTCGGTCATATAGCAACAGGCAAATCGCCCCTTGAAATTGATTACGAAATTCATTTGTCGCGAGCACCTTTTCTTTTAAGTGAACGAATGATGGTAATTGTGCTTTCAATTGAATTAAACTGTCTCGGCAAACAGAATCCAATTCTCCTTCGCTTTTGTTGCCTGAAGCAGCACACTGTATATACGCCGGCCATTTCAGATTCAAAGTGTCCAAATATAAAAGATATTTAACAACTGTACTAAAGCCCTTGTCTGCTCTGGCAGCCCCAGCATAGAGCAAATGAGGTTCAGATTCTGTCATTGGATAAATCACATCTTCCGGAATTTCCGATACCGGATAATAGGCCACCTCGCAATTTTCAAAACCGGCTTCACGAAAAGGCTTCAATAGTCGTTTTGTAGTCGCCAAAATCCGCCAGCGCTTATTCCTTTTAGCCCATGCCCTAAGCCGCCCCAATTTGGCCGGGGTTTGTTGAAATTGGTGGAAGTGGAAAACGATATCATGTTTTTTCTTCAGCCCAACGGGAAGCCGCATCAGTATATCCATCCACGCCATGTCCAGTTGCCCTGCAGTTGGAATAAATATTGTGCCTCCTCTTTTCAGGCAACTTGCATAACAAAATCCCAATTGAAATTTCCTGAATCGCCTACTAAAAACACTTATTTCTTCACAGTCCTGCCCCTTAAATAAGCCGCTCCCGGATTTATCCATCCAAACCTTAACGTCAAAAAACTCATTAGCACCAATCAGAGTACTCGCATGATGATAGCAATGCCCTGAATGGTTAGATAATGTGGGTTCAATGATATGCAGGAGCGGGCGCACTTTCTTGAAGAATAAACATTCAATTCACATCTTGTTGTTTTCGGTTCAGTTCCCCGAGTTTGGAGTATTTCATAAAAGACCCCAAACCTTTACATATCGCAATCATCAAACCTGGTCCGCCATCGAGAACGCCCAATTTTAAAAAATAAATTTGAATAAAGTGCGCAATTCCATGACCTAGCCCAATGAAAACCCCTCCAGAACGGCATTTTTGTGCAAGTTCTTCGGCGCCTAGGCTTGAATATCTGTTACACTTATCCAAAACCTCGGACAAAGTCCAAAAGGGTTCCTGCAAAATATCACACTTCATATACCCCAACCGACCGTCCAATCGATACCCTTCGTGTACAAGCTCTTCAGCAGGATACGTCATCTTTCCGCGTTGGAAAAGCTGCGGCTGACGGTAGTCCGGATACCAGCCACTAAACCGTATAGGTTGCCCCATAAAGATATTCTGCCTTGGTGTATGATATGCCTCTTTAGGATTCTCAGAGTTGATAATCTCCCTAATTTCCTTCTCCGCTTCAGAAGTGCATTCCTCATCTGAATCAAGACTGAAAATCCAGTCATGCGTAGTATGCTCAATCCCAGCCAATCGTAATTTCCCAAAACCTTCAAATTTGACTTGTGCCACCTTGGCTCCGAGCTCCTCGGCGATTTCCGCAGTACGATCCTCGCTATAGGAATCCACTACCACCACTTCATCAGCCCACAAAACACTTTTTACCGCACGCTCAATTCGATCTTCAGAATTGTAAGCCAAGATGAAAACTGAAACTTTCTTTTCCATATATATCATTACCCTTTTGCTTCGATCTCCTTAACCCAATCTTGATTATTAAGGTACCACTGGATTGTGTTATTCAGAGCCGATTCAAATGTGCTTTGGGGTGCCCAGCCCAACTCCTTTGATATTTTTTGTGAATCAATTGCATAACGAAAATCATGACCTAGTCGATCAGTAACAAACTCAATTAGCTCACGCGAATGCCCCACCTCTTTATCCGAGAGTCTATCGATCTCATCACAAATACAATTCACTAAATTAAGATTCGCTTCTTCATTGCCCCCGCCTATGTCGTATGTCTCGCCCAGTTTCCCTTGATCCATGACCAGAATCAGAGCCTCAACATGATCTTCCATATATATCCAATCTCGCACATTACTTCCATCTCCATATACCGGAATTGTTTCCCCAGCCATAATTCGGCTGATAGTTTTAGGGATTAGTTTTTCAGGATGTTGATATGGCCCAAAGTTATTGGAACAATGAGTAACCAAAACAGGAAATTGAAATGTATGAAAATAAGAACGAGCCAGATGATCTGAGCTGGCTTTACTCGCTGAATATGGGGAACGTGGATCATAAGGAGTCTTTTCGTCAAAACACCCAGTTTCTCCAAGAGCCCCATACACTTCATCAGTTGAAACATGCAAAAACCGTCCATCTATATCAGCCCATAGTTTACGGCAGGTTTCCAATAAATTAAAGGTCCCCAACACATTGGTCTCTATAAATTCGGCGGGGCCTGTAATCGAACGATCTACATGGGATTCAGCTGCTAAATGATAGACACGATTACATTGTTGAGAAGAAAGGTTCTCCTCAACTTGAGCTATATCGCGAATGTCTCCCTGAATAAACTTAAATTTTGGGTGATCCTTCACCTCAGAGAGATTGGCTAAATCCCCGGCATAAGTAAGTGCATCATACACGATAACTGAATCTACCGATTCATCCTCGAGCAATACCCTAACAAGATGGCAGCCAATAAACCCTGCACCACCGGTAACTAATACTCTCTGGGCATCCATGACACTCTAAGATAAACTTTGTTGTGGGAGTCGGTGGTTCTCCGCCGATATTTCACGCAGGTAATCCCTATACTCACAATTCGGCAAACCATCTACTGCTCTGTCAAATTCCGCCAATGAGATTAATCCTGCTGTTAAGGCTGCTTCTTCCGGGCATCCCATTTTAATTCCTTGACGTTTTTCCATGGTTTGTACAAACGCTGCTGATTCGTGCAAACTCTGGCTCGTCCCCGAATCCAACCATGCCACACCTCTACGTAACAGGTTAACTTTGAGTGTTCCTTGATTCATATAATCTGACATAATGTCCGTAATTTCTAATTCACCACGAGAGCTGGGCTTTAGGCCCTTAGCTATTTTGGTTACCCTCGAATCGAATAAATATAAACCCGGTACTGCATAGGAACTTTTTGGATTTTTTGGTTTCTCCTCGATTGAGATAGCCTTACCCATATCACCGAACTCCACTACTCCATACCGTGTTGGATCATTTACACGATAGGCAAAAATCGTCGCACCAGCTTCATGTTCTGCAAAAGCTTTATCGAACTGCCCTGCACCATAGAAGATATTATCACCCAAAATCAGAGTCACCGAATCGCTGCCGATAAAATTTTGAGCAATGATAAAGGCCTGTGCAATCCCTTCAGGTTTAGGTTGTTCCAAATACTCTATGGAGGCCCCCCATTGGTTTCCAGTTCCCAACAATTCACGAAACCTTGGCAGATCCTGAGGTGTAGAAATTAGGGCTAGTTCATTTATACCATTTTCCAGCAGGGTAGACAGAGGGTAATAAACCATTGGCTTATCATAAACCGGTTGCAGTTGCTTACTGGCCACTTGTGTCATGGGGTACAACCGCGTGCCTGCTCCGCCAGCCAATATGATTCCTTTCACGAGCCGATCAACCTCTCCTTGACCAACGGGGCATAGACCGTTATCCAATTTCGGTCAAGGTTGTTTGCTTATCATAACAAATGTAAGTATGTTCGGATCAGCCACTCAAAATAAAAAACCGACTTCGGCAAGCGTTTTGCTTGTGAGTTATAGGAACTTTGAATCTACAACGCTACCCTGTCTAAATTCTCTCTTCAATCTGAGTGAATTGGATGAACTTCAAATAATCATAGTTGATAATGCCTCGGGAGAAGAAACCACTAATAAGATACAGCACCTCATCGAAGATAAAGAAAACGTCGAATTCATACCCAACGAAACTAACCGCGGGTTCCCTGGAGGTGCCAATGATGCTGCCAAGAGAGCAACATCAGATATAGTTTTTTTCTTGGACATTGATACCATCATACCAAACGGAGCAATAAGAAAACTTTCTGACACCATTAACCAGAATCCAGATTGGATCGTGGGTCCAGTCATCAACCAAACAGGTAGCGAACAAAAAATTTTCACCGAATCACAAGAGCCGATGGAGATTCTTTCTGAAGGAAAAGCTTGGTGCCAGCATGCAAATAACTCTACCCTCAAAGTTAGACAACTAGATTTTTGCTGCATAGGGATGAAACGAAGCACTTTAGAAGATATCGGACCACTAGAAGAGGGGTTTGGTATGGGGTATTATGAAGATACGGATTTTTGCCATCGTGCGCACCGGAAGGGATATCCACTGATGATGATTGAAGATGTATTCATATATCATAAAGGAGGAGGAACAAGCATGAACTCCAAGGAGCAACTTAAAAAAAGTAAGCAGTTCTTTCTCAAAAAACACGGGGCAGAAGGTCGCGAATCATTATTGCGACAACGTGACCTCAATCTGCGGGCTATAAATTACTATTCAGACATGCTGGAGTATTACCCAGTTCAGAAAGATGACATCTTATTTAAGGTCAAGAATCGCCTGCAGCTAGCCGATCTCCTTTGGCCAAAAAACCCCATAAAAAAACTTCTATATGCAAATAAAATTCGAGCCATAAAAAAGACCCTTAGAAAACAAGGTCTCAATCTAGACTAAAAGCCAATAAAGAAACACAATGAAAATTATAGACTGCTTTCCCTTCTACAATGAGCTCAGTATGCTGGAGTTGAGACTTAAAGAACTCAACCAACTGGTTGACCACTTCGTGTTAGTAGAGTCAACTGTCAGCTTTGCTAACAAAAGTAAGCCTCTGTTTTACGATGAAAATAAAAAGTTATTTGAAGCTTATAGCGACAAGATAATTCATGTTGTAGTGGACGACATGCCCCCAGACAAATTCTGGAAAAGTAAGAACCAAACCTCCTTAAAAAGAGCCCAACATCAAAGAAATAAAATCCGAGAAGGAATTGAGCAGTGCTCTCCTAGTGCCAAAGACATTATTTTGATTTCCGACGTGGATGAAATCCCCGACACGAACACTTTAAAAGATACCGTAGAGCGTGGTTTTGATAAAATATACAACCTAAAACAGGACATGTATTACTACAACACCACATGCAAATCAAAAGACCCTTGGAGTCTCGCCATTATATCCAGCTATAATTTATTACAGCCATACTTAAAAGATTTGGATAAACTCAGGAGAGATCGCACTTTCTGCAAAGAAGATGAAAAAATCGAGAAAGGGGGATGGCATCTAACATATTTTGGCGGAACTGAAGCAATAATAAACAAATTACAGAATTTCAGTGCACACAAGCAATTCGGAACTGATGAATTTACCAGTATACAAAATGTTGAATCCGCAATAGCTAATAATCTAGATTTATTTGACCGTGACGGACATAGCTTTGAACGTATTACACGTGCAGAAAACCGCTATTTACCGGAACACATCAACATGATTGAAGAATAAACGAGCTTCAATGAACCTGATTTTCGTTGGTAAAGGAAAAAAAGGCGCACTTACTCTAAAGGGCATAATAGAGAAAGGCTGGAGAGTGCAGCTTTGCGTCACCTCCCCGCCAAAGAACAGTGATACAGAATGGGATGTTTCGGTGGATCAAATTTGTTCTGAAAAGAAAATCCCGATTCACGCAACGGGAAATATCAATTCGGAAGAAAGCTTAATGAAGATTAAGTCTCTCTCTCCAGATGTAATTATAGTGTCATCTTTTACCCAAATTTTCAAGCAACCTTTATTAAAAATACCTTCTATGGAAGTCGTTAATGTCCACTCGTCCATGTTGCCTGATTACCGAGGAGCATCCCCATTAAACTGGGCCTTAATCAATGGAGAAGAGTACGTTGGCTGCTCCGTGATTGCGATGGATGGAGGCATAGACACAGGTGACATTTTGAGTCAAAGAAAGATCAGTGTAGATATTAATGATACTATACTAGATTTACATACAAAGATTAACCATATCGCCAGCGATTTGGTCCACGAAGTTCTAAATGATTATAAAAATGACTCTGTCAAACGAATCCCTCAAAAACATTCTGAGGGATGTTACTACCATTCCAGAACTTTCGAAGACGGCCTAATTAATTGGAGGACCATGACTGCGATTCAGGTTCACAACCAAATTAGAGCACTTGCCCCTCCTTATCCTTGTGCGTTTACGTATATTGGAAATAAAAAATTATTTTTATGCAGAGCGCGATTGCTTGATGAAAATTATTGCGGTGTGCCAGGGAGAATTATCTCAGTGCAAAAAAAAGGGATGATTGTTATAGCTAAAGATAGGGGTGTCTTAATAGAAAGAGCGTGCTTGGAGGAGGGGGAAGAACAGAGAGCTTCGGATTTCACTAATTTACGGGGAAGTAATTTAAGGTAAAACTATGTCTAAGATTCTTATCACTGGAGGTGCCGGGCTAATCGGAAGCAAGGTCACAGAAATTCTGTTTAAAAATGGGCACAATATAACAATACTTGACCCATTCATAAGATACTTGCCAACCGAGAAAATTAGATTTCCGGATTATCTTGAGAGAAGATTTACGGAAGTTGAAATAGAAAAACTATCTTTCATCAGAGGGGATACATCAAACGCCGGCTTGGTTCAGAGAACTATCGATGAATTACAGCCGGATTATATATTGCATTTAGCAGGAATGCCATTAGCCAATCAATCCAACATATACATTGAAGAAGCTATTCAAGGTATTGTTGGTGGCACAGTTAACCTATTACAGTCGGTCATTAGCTGCAAAAATTTAAAGAACTTCGTCTATGTAAGCTCTAGTATGGTATATGGCGACTTTGATGCAATCCCCTGCCCCGAAGACCACCCAAAAAGGCCAAAAGATGTTTATGGTGGATCTAAATACAGTGGCGAGATTATGACACGTGTTTTCGCACAAAGATTTAATATCCCGTGCACTATAGTGAGACCTTCTGCAGTATATGGGCCTTATGATATCAATCGACGAGTTATTCAAATTTTTATTGAAAATGCTATCGAACAAAAACCTATAACATTGGACGGAGGCGGAGACCTGCAATTTGATTTCACCTATGTTGAAGATATCGCCAACGGATTAGCTTCAGCTCTTTTACATAAGAATGCCATAGGCGAAGATTTCAATATTACTTATGGAAAGGGATATTCATTGAAAGAAGTAGCAGATGAACTGTTAAATTACTTCCCCAAATTGAATGTTATCATCAATGATGATAGAGATATGAATCGCCCACTAAGGGGAGCTCTCGATATTCAAAAGGCTAAGGAAATACTGGATTATAATCCAAAGTTTAACTTAAAAGAGGGAATAAATATGTACGTCCAATCTTACGAGCATCCAAATATGAAATGAAAATACCTTTATGCATTCCGGATATTGGCACAGAGGAATTAGATGCCATAACAGAAACTATATCTTCCGGGTGGCTTTGCCACGGGGAAAAAAATTCTGAATTCGAGGAAGCGTTCAAAAATCTCTTGGGGGTAGATCACGCTATATCAATGAACTCCTGCACTTCTGCCCTACAATTAGCCATAGAATGCGCTGATATACGCGGAGAAATCATTGTCCCAAGTTTCACATGGGTGGCATCAGCCAACGCAATAATAAACGCGAAGGCGACGCCCATTTTTGCTGACATTAATGAAACTTCTTTCACCTTGAACCCCAAATCAATTGAATCACTCATTACCCCCTCAACAGAGGCAATCATGCCTGTACACTATGCTGGCCAGATGGCAGATATGACTGAAATTAAAAAAATCGCAGAAAAGAATTCGTTGTACATAGTAGAGGATAGTGCAGAGACGATTGGAGGAGAACATTGTGGGAAACAAGCCGGTTCCTTTGGAACGGGATGCTTCTCCTTTTTCCCCACTAAAAATATTACTGTTGGTGAAGGTGGAATGCTGACAACTAATGATAGCGAAATCGCCAATAGGGTTAAATGCGTGATGGCTCATGGCATAAATAAAACCGCTCCTGAGCAACAATCAAAAAATAAACCATGGCGTCGGATAGCATCTGATATTGGATATAATTTCAGGCTGACTAATTTTCAGGCGGCAATGGGCGTGGTTCAGATGGATAAGCTTGAATCCATGAATAGCAAGCGAATCAAAAATGCAGAACTTTATAATGGTTTACTTTCAGAAAAGGATAACATCATTACTCCGGTCGTAGTGCCAGGAAATAAGCATGTATATCAAATGTACACTATTCGACTGAAAAACCCTGAATTACGCGATTCACTCGTCTTGCACCTGAAGAGCATAGGCATAGAAGCATCTGTCCATTTTGATCCACCTTTGCACCAAATGGAACCTTACAGAAATGGGGAATACATTCGAGCTGACCTTAGTGTAACGGACAATGTATGTGAATCGATCGTCACACTACCAATGTACCCGCAGCTTGGACAGCAGGAAATCGAGTTTATATGTGAGGCCATTCTAGATTATTTACACAGTTAATCTCTGGCCAGATTAAGGTGATATAAAAGCCAAGCCATTAAAATCAGGAAATCTTTTTTAGCCATGAATATACAAGAGATCGAAAGAAGCGATATATTCAAAATGGAGAGATATGTGCCACATAAAACTCCAAATAAGGTATTTGAAAACCTTTCAGAATATATTGAGAATAAGAGTTTTTTTGAAATTGGATCCGGTTGGGGGCATAGTCTTGCGTTTATAGGCAATTTTCACCCCCCCCCCAAAAAAAATAGGGGGACTTGAAATCCGAAAAGAACATGCAAAATATTCACAACAAATAATTGATGGAAAGATAATCCACGCGGATGTGCAACAAGCAGAAATACCCGAATTTGATACCTATTACATGTGGTCTTCTTTTGATAAAAAATTATACACTCAACTGATTGACAAAAAGATACTACAAGGAACCATCTTGATTAGCTTTGCAATTTATTCTCCAAGATGCCAAAATAAAAAACTATGCAAAGGGTGCGGGGAAAGCATGCCCGCCACCAAGCAGGCACAGTATTTAATAAATCGATATCGGTGTCCGCACATAGATACGTACTATTCCGAGAAAGATGAGTACAGTGCCCACAGTTGCAGAACTTCAGGGATTTTCCGAACCCTCATAATTGAGGAGAAGCATAGAAAGAAGAGTTTTATAGAAAATATTTCTCAGCATCTATCATGGTAATGTGCCGTGTATTTATCGATGGCAAGGTCGTCACTCATTCTTGCTAGACTACTTTAAAGCCAATACAAAAAAGGGCAAACACCCCGAAACAGAGGCAAAAACTTTCAAGCTCAAAGATATAAAATAAATCAACTAACATCAGTTTTACCGGCGATATAGGTAGGATTTAAAATGAAATTACCAACCCCAAATTTAAAAAGGCGCTCAAAAAGAATCGGAAGCTGATTAGCAGATGTAATTCAGCTTGATGCAAGGAGGTATAGTGCCCCAGCCATATACAACATGACTAGAGGCGGGAATTGTCATCTTCATTTTAAGGTTCATATTTTCCGTTCACAGCGATTGTGATGGAAGGAAATGGATGGATTGTGAAAAAGTGCCACTCTGGCTCGTTTTTACTTAATTCCAAAAACTCATCAAAAAGACTTTTTTTATCATACTCAACCATCCATTGAACCTTATCTCTCTCTAAGCTACCTCCCTCAAAAATCATAGCTTGAGATGTTTTATTTTCCCATTGTGAAAAAATTTCACTCACTATTTGACCATCATTAGATACATCTACGTGAAGAATATCAGTTTCCTCTATAAATGTAGCCACCGATGATGCATCCGCTTGATGTAAAGTAACGAGTTTTTCAAGTTCCATCTCTGATACGCGTGATGCAACATCATCAAAGTTATCACACTTGTATTCATACTTTTCAAAAAGATCAAAAGCGTGAATTTCGCCCGTTCCATTTTCCTTTAGTGCGCAACCCATGGCTAGCAATGAGAATCCCTGTAGAACCCCAATCTCTACGATTCTCTTTGGCAGTAACATTCTAGTAAGTACGTAAAACAAATACTGATAATGATTTTTCTTATATGAAGAATCCAGCTCGGGTATAATTGTCCCCTTGTCAAATGGGTCTCCCTCTTGACTTTTAAGTAAATCAGTCAAGACCCCTCGGCCTTGCAGCCTTTCATTCAAATCCATCAGTTGCTTATCTGCCAGGTAAGGAATTTTTATGCTCAATCCTTCAGCCTTTCCGGACCAAATCGCAAATACGCAATACATCCTCTTCACTCACTTTAGTGTGCAGCGGTAACACTAAATACTGATCTTCCACCGTATCCATATGAGGATACGCCCCTTCTTCAATGTATGATTTGAAAATCGAATAGCGATCATTTCTGAAATGGACTTGATTTGACTCAATGTGGTGTTCAGCCAGCTTTGCTTGAAGCCCGCGTCGATCTTCCGCTAATATAGTGCAAAGCCATGCTCCATGCTCCCGATCTGTCCTCCGTGAGCCAACAAATTGGATACCCGGAATACTGATAAGCTCCTTTTCATATATTGAAAATAGTTTTTTCCTATGTTCTATCATTTGAGGATATTCCTCTAAAGCCGCCAATCCTATTGCAGCAGAAATATCAGTCATTTGATACTTGAAACCTAATTCGGTAATATCGTTCTCCCAAATGCCCCCCTGCTTCGCCTCACGATCAATTCCAAACCAACGAATCCGTTTGGCCTTAGAAACTAAACCCGAGTCCTTCAGCATTAACATACCGCCGTCGCCCGTTGTAATATGTTTAATTGCCTGAAAGGAAAACATGGTAAATTCCGAAAGGTTGCCTATCGGAGTCCCCATATAAGATGCCCCAAATGCGTGAGCGGCATCTTCAATTATCGGCACTTTCCACTCATCAGCGATTTCACGGAGTTCCTGCATATCACAAGGAAGTCCTCCGTAATGCACGCAAACAATCGCTTTTGTTTTTTCAGTCATTAGCGCGCGAACATGGTTTGGATCAATATTGAGTGTGTCTGTTTGAACATCAGCAAACCGAATAACTGCCCCCATATGTGCTAAAGGGATGTTGGTGGCTGTACAGGTAAAGACTGGAGTCACAACCTCATCTCCAGGCTGAATGCCTGCCAACACATATGCTAAGTGTAAGGCGTCTGTTCCCGCTCCAACCGAAATCGGGCTTTGCTCCGAGCCAATGACTTCCTTAAATTTTTGCTCAAACCGTTCGACTTTTGGCCCTTGGCCAATCCATCTTGTGCTCAGCGTATCGCACACATAATCCTTTGCTTTATCGGGGATAAAGGGATGAAATAAAACAACGTTTCCCTCATCATCACTCATTAGAGGCAAATCGGTCCTCACATTACGTTTATCGTTACTTGTTGTCATACCCCCGCTCTGAAGAGGTGCTCCTTTCCACATTTTTTTTCAAGTTTAAAGCCATAAACTTATGAATTTTACATACTCTTACCCCCACACATACAAACTATGAAAAGGGCACATAGTGCATATAATCACTAGCTATATTCCTTTATTGCCTATCAAAGACTTCACGCTACCTTTTTCCAATGCGCACACTAGTTATTTCGCTAATGCTAATTCAATTAATAACTGGGGCAGAAAGCGTCAAGATTGAGCAACTTGCCGACGGAAACTCAATTTCTATTGGAAACCTCAAAAATTCTGATTCTGTACACGTGTATAGGTTTGGTAAATCCAATCAAAAAGTAGGCCAATTGCTGCTTACTCATCACCGACGTGATGTCATTGCAGCAATACCTGAGGACGCCCTCGTGGTGGCGCCGCAAAAAGAAGAAAACCTATTTTCAAATACAAACGATTACTGGAAAACTATGTCTTCGAAACGTTTCCATTATTATGAGCAGCAGTCCACCAAAGTGTTGATAGAGCCGATAAAAGTGGATAAATGGGTAAGCGAAGGAGATGTTATAGACTCATCTAACATCAAGTTTCAGGTAATGGAAACGCCAGGTTTTACTCGAGGAGCCGTGTCTTATTTGGCAGTGGTGGATGGAAAGCGGTGCGCGTTCACGGGAGACTTAATTTACGGAGATGGGAAAATCTTCGATCTATACAGTTTTCAAGATGCAATTCCCAAGGCAAAGGTTGGGGGATATCACGGTTATGGCGCGCGCTTGGCAGATTTAATCAACAGCCTCGAAAAGATAAAGGCGTGGAAACCAGATATTATATATCCTGCACGTGGCCCTGTAATTGATAACTCTGAAAAGGCTATCAACAAACTTATCAGCCGTGTGCAAGCGCTCTACCGGAACTACCTCTCGACCAACGCATTGCATTGGTATTTCAAAGAAGAGCGAATGCGTATTTGTGGTGAACGCATATTGGGTAAGGGAGCAAAGATTGACCTCATGCCTTACTGCCTACACCTGGATACGCCCGATTGGATTATTCAATATTCAACCAGCCGCATCATCGTGGCAGACAACGGCCATGGATTCCTTTTGGATTGCGGCGGAAAGAATCAATTCGAATACGTGAAAGATCTCGTAGCGAAGAGTGTTGTAAAACAAATCGATGGCATCTTTGTCACCCACACGCATGACGACCATTCACAAATGGTCAAGGCGGCTGCCGAACACTTCAAGTGCCCCGTATTTGCAACTACTGAATATGAGGATGTATTAGAGAATCCTGGAAGATATCTCATGCCAGGTTTAACCGAAAATGCCATCAAAGATGTCAAGGGTATGAAAGACGGTGAGACAATGAAATGGCATGAATACCAATTCACTTTTCGGTTTTTCCCGGGGCAAATGTATTACCACGGGGCATTACTCGTAGAACGGCCCAAAGCCAAACCGGTGTTCTTTATCGGCGACTCGTTTGCTCCCTCTGGCATCGATGATTATTGTTTATTAAATCGAAACCTAGTCCATCCAGATTCAGGCTACCCGCGATGTTTCAAGATTGTACGTGAATTGCCCAAGAATACTTGGCTGATCAACCAACATGTGCCGCATGTATTCCGATTCTCGGGAAGGGAACTAACCTACCTTGAAGCACAATATGCCAAACGCACCAAGATCCTTCGCGATCTCTTTCCGTGGGATGATCCAAACTATGGGATAGACGAAAGGTGGGCGACATTTTATCCATACGGAAACAAAATGAAACCCGGCGAAATGCGCGAGGTGGAAGTACGCCTCATCAATCATTCTCCGACACAGCGCATATTCAAGATCACTCCACACGGCCGCCAAGGTGTCAAAGTACTGAGCAAACCTAGCTCCACCAAACTTAGATCACGAGCCGAAGGGACGGTAAAAGTAAAGATTCAGGCTCCGAGGGTGCCTGGGGTTTACATTATCACTGCCGATATCGAATCTGAAGGCATGCACTTTCGAGAGTGGGTGGAAACCATCATCGAAGTAAAGTAACTCTTTGAGGCTTTCGTAATTCGGCGATTTAAACTATAAGACGCGGCCTTGAACTCCCTCAGGATCATTGTGGCAGCATGGTTGGTTTTGGCCCTTTCGGCCATAGCTCATCCCATATCCATGAGTAACGCCGTCGCCAATGTGCGCGAGGATGAGGTGCTAGTGGAACTTCGCATAATGCTCGAGGATCTTGTGCTTTTTCACAGCTTAAAAGCAGACTCAAAAACCATCTTTAACGCTGAAGACCTTCGTGAAGCAGCGGTAAAACACGACGAATTCCTGCTAAAACATTTTACGCTACGCGGTGAAGATGGAAAACTCCTGAAAGGAGAGGTTGAACGCCGGGATCTTGCGGCAATCCCGGATGAAGGCGTGCCGCAAGCCGAGCTAATGAAGCGACATGCAATTTTCTTGATGCGCTATATTCCTGCGAAGCAAAAACCAAAATTTCTGACTGTTTTGCAGCAATTTGGAGGAAACAAAAGCGTGATCCCATCCATAATGGATTTCATGGTTTTGCAGAAAGGCATTTGGACTGACAAACCTACTCAACTCCAACACGGCAGACCACATACCATTGCTATTGATTGGGAGAATCCCCCAACGGAAGCCCCTAAGAACTGGCGCGAGTTGCGTAAGAAGCGCGAGGAAGAAATGCAAAAACGACTTGGCATTACCAGCTACACCGGACTGTATTCTTACATTTATTTGAATGACCGAGAGGTTCGTCATGAGATTCTGGTGCCTCTGCTCACATTCGAAAAATGGGTGCCTGTGAAACGAAAAAATCGTGAGTTTCTTGAAGTGGAAGAGCAAGAGGTAGCGCGCAAACTAATTGCCGAGTGGTTTCGCGAGCGAAACCCCGTTGAAATTGATGAAATTCCGGTAAAGGCAGTGCTTCAGAGACTACAGTTTTTTGGTTTAGACATCAACGACTTCGCCCAAAATGCAAAGCCTCGTCGCATAAGTGCTTATCAAGCAAGACTTGGAATTATTCTCCGTTATCCTGCCAAGGCACCACCCAAATCCGTGAAAATGAAATGGGAGATCTTCAATGATTCGGCTCCGTTTATGCGTTCAATTGTTTATGACCGCAACTTACCTCCAACAGAAGAATTCTTCGTTAAAGACCAGCCACAATACGATTGGTCCCGTGAGGGCGAAACACCAAGCCCCATCAATTTTAATACTGGTTGGATTGCCCCACTTCAACCCGCAATTTCACGCGTTAGTTTTATTCTAATCGGGATTGCATTTGCCGCAAGCGTTTTCACGTGGGGAATCTATCGTGGCCACTCTCAGCGCATCGTACGAAGTTTGGGAGTGCTCGCAATCTGGTTGCTGGGCGCATTTTTATTTAAAGATCATGTTCCACTCTCACAAAGAAAGCATTCTGCCTCCTTGGACCTTAAGGAACACACATCTACTTTACTTCAAAACATTTACCGCGCTTGGGAGTATAACCAACAAAGTGATATTTACGATGCGCTCGCCCACAGTGTCACAGGTAAAACACTTGAAAAACTATTTCTTCAAATTGAAAGCGCTCTTCGTATGCAGGAACAGGGAGGGGCGATCTCAGATGTAAAAGAAGTGCGCATCGTTTCTATTGAACCGGCAGGAGAGAGTTATAGTTTGCTCTGCACCTGGAATGTAACCGGTACAGTAGAACATTGGGGACACATTCACACACGCGAAAACCAATACTCAGCCCGCATCAAGCTCGATAGCTCTAAAGAGGGTCGTGGACGTATCTCAGCATTTGAAGTTACGAATGAAAAACGGGTGCGTTTTGAAACCGGCCTGCGCATGTTTGACGACAACTGATGAATATCGGCCTATGCCAAGTAGAGTTTGCCTATGGTGACGAAGATTTCCGGCTGCACATCCCTGAGTTGAAGCTAGCAACCGGATCACGCACTGCTTTTGTTGGGCCTAGCGGTTCGGGTAAAACCACCTTGCTCCATCTTTTAGCCGGTATTACTCAGCCGCAATCAGGTACAATTCAGGTAGGTGAAAACCCACTGCACAGCTTGTCTGATGCTGGCCGACGCGCTTTTCGAATTAAACAGATCGGCTTTGTATTTCAGGACTTTAGACTGATTGAGTACCTGAATGTTCTGGAGAATATCCGAATCCCTTACCGTCTGAATGACGCAATTAATCTGACGGCAGAAGTGAACATTCGTCTCGATTCTTTGGCAAAAGATCTCCAATTGACCGACAAACTGGACGCAGCCATTGATACCTTGTCACAAGGCGAACTGCAACGCGTTGCGATTGGACGCGCACTTTTGCCGCAACCGAAGCTAATTCTAGCCGATGAACCCACCGGCAATCTCGATCCTTCCAGCAAGTCTAAAATCCTAGATTTATTGTTTGCACAAGCTAATGCTAATCACGCCACACTGGTAATGGTAACTCACGATCACGCGCTGCTGGATCGTTTTGAACAGGTGATTAATTTTGAGGAATTCCATAAGCGAGAGACTCCTTATGCGTAGTCTCTTTCTTGCATGGCGTTATCTGTGGACACGCTCAGGCCAATCAACCGCAATGGTTCTAGGCGTAACCATAGCATTGTATCTACCAATGGTAACTCACCAATTGGTGGATGAATTTGACCGCACAATTAGTGCCCGAGCCGATTCCACGCCCCTAGTGATCGGCCCCAAAGGCAGCCGTTTTGACCTCGTCCTGCACGGACTTTATTTCCGGGCTCGAAATAATGGCACTGTGCCCAATGGCGAGTACAAAAAATTGCAACAACTGGAAATCGGTGAGGTGATTCCGCTGCATTCCAAATTTACCTGCCAAGGTTTTCCCGTGGTGGGCACCCGGAAGGATTATTTTCATTTCCGCAATCTCAAGATACGCCAAGGGAAATCGATGCAAATACTCGGTGATTGCGAGCTTGGTGCTGCCGTCGCCACCAAGCTGGGGTTGCGCCCCGGCGACACGCTCTTGACCGACCGCGAAAATTTATTCGACTTGGCAGGAGAATATCCGCTGAAACTAAACATCACCACAGTCCTTGCCCCATCTGACACAGCGGATGATACAGCTATTTTTGTGAGTCTTAAGACTGCATGGATCATCGAAGGCATATGGCATGGACATGATCCAAGCCTTGATCACAACGGCACCAGCCCAAAGTTGGTAAAGAAACATCTCGAGATCACAGAAGAAAATGTTGATTCATTCCATCCTCACGGAGATCCAGAGACCTTCCCTTTAACCGCCATGCTGGTCCGGCCCGAGAGTAAAAAAGCCCAAGCCCTACTGCTAGCCCATTATCAAGATCATCCGTCCCTGCAGGTGCTCAAATCACCAGATGTCATGTCCGAACTTATGTACATGGTTTTGCGCGTCAGTGATTTTCTAGACGCCCATCACTCGCTAGTGACCCTTGCAATGGGAGCACTCTTGGCATTGATCATTGCTCTAACCCGCCGATTGCGCACTCGCGAATTAGAAACTCTCACCCTCCTCGGCTGCCGAAAGGGTCTACAATGGACAATGCAGATCACTGAGCTGGCCATCGTACTGATTATTGCCATCATCTGCGCCTGGGGATTGACCTCTCTCACCGTTCATTACGCAGCCTCATATGTGAGTTCCCTTGCCGGCTAATCTCGTTTATTGGCATCTTATTCACGCCACGTTTTTTTCTGCGAACAACTAAGGGTTGGGCTCGAATTTACTGGGCCCATAATGAGAGCAAGGGAGGGCTATAGCCCAATTTTAAGGCCTAAATATCAAGAGGTATTAGGTCCTGCTTTGGGATGCCTGTTTATTTAAGATAAACAGTGAAACGTTTTTTACTTTTTCTTGTTTTGCTAGCTGGGCTTTGGGGGACCCAAAACGCTCGTGCCTTTGTTCTGGTGGGTCCTATGCATGCCAATGAGCTTGGCAGTGGAAGTATTGACTTCAACTACACGGACGACCTCGGTGGACCAAAAGACTTGAAAACCTTTTTCCGGTGGAACATCCCATTACTGACATATGCATTCGATGCGAGCTTCATGCAATATTTTGGATTGGAAGGCCGTGAAGCAGTCAATGAAGCCTTTAATGCAGTCAATGATTTTTTCGAAAATGACGAGTATAGCGGAGTCAGTAGCCTTGACCTAAGCAATCATGGATTCCGCAGCAACTACAATTCTTCATGGCTAAATACAACCGCAAAAAACGGCCAAATAATCGATATCAAAAGTCTTACTCTTGGATTAATAGTAAACCATTTGGGTCTCGGCAATCCCTACCGTTATGCTTTTGGTATTCACTCCACCTCAACCAATGCTGCTGGAACTCAATTGAATTTCAACGTAAGGCTACGAAATTTTGATCCGATTACCTATAAGCCAACTTCAATGATTAACAATGTAGCTTTTAGCTACCGCCTTATACACGATGCACCGCCTTCTGTCGGAGTTACTCAGGTGCCGTCCTTTGCTGATATGGAAGAGTTTACCACAGATACCACGGGTAATGCCTGGACCAGCTTATCGGCAATCACCGATGCATTCTATGGTAACACGGCCATCTTTTGGACCGAACAGCCGACACTATTTGGGTTCGGCGTGTACTACGATGGCAAAAACGCAATGGGGGGACAATATCAACCGCGTCACGCCTTAACTTACGACGATGCTGGAGGGCTAAAATATCTCTACCGCACCAACAACTATGTATATGAAGGACTAGATCCAAATGTTGTTCTGATGACACCCGCTAGCTTTTTGCCTACTTATGCCATTCCTGTTTTTCCGAATGGATCGGGGAGAATCTATCCAGATCCCACAGGTATTTCTGGAGCTTATGTTCCCAGACGCAATGCAGGCATAATCCCGGGTCTACCAATCACATCTAGTTTACCCGTTCAAGCTCCTCCCGCACTGGTGGATGTAGCAATGCGTGGAGGGATAAATAAAATAGAATTCAGGGAGCAGCAATTTGATTCGTTCCTCGGCATAAACTTCACGGCTGCTACTCATGAATGGACTGATATATTTGTCAGCACTAACGGTCAAAATGTAATCAATCTCAACAACACCACACCTGGTTCCTCGGCATTTATTGGAGTACCAACCTTGAAACATTTTTCTCAAACCGTTGGCAGAGCAATATTCCAACCAGACATCCTATTTGTTGCAGATGAGCTTGGGGTCTCTCCCGACGGCATTCCCATCGCATTCAATCGTACGGACTTTAGTGCTTGGATTGATAACTACACCAACAATCTAGGCCCAGCCCAACTGTTAACCACCAATGTAGGGCCTGGAATTATTTCAGGCCCCATCCAATATACGTTTACCAAGCTGGGGCAAGGATTCGAGGTAATATGGAGCGGAGAAGCTAGTGTTGTGGGCAATACCAATACCTACAGTCTTTGGGGGCACATAAAAGGCCCTGGCCCCAAAGACATTGTTGTTTTTCCTAATGATGCCCAAATGTCTATACTTGAAAATGCTATCTCTCCGGCCACTACAACACCTGTCATTACCCGCATTACAGATTCTGGTGAGGATGGTCGACTTACTCGTACACAAGAAAAATTAATTATTGAAGGAAGCAACCTCGCCTCAGCCACTGCAATTCAGATATTGGATGGCAATGTCGTCTTGCAAACAATTCAGGGATCAGTAGTTCAGACATTTATCGAATCACACAATCAAATCATTATTCCCCCCGGTCATATTACAGACGCAGCGGAAGGGGATCCCGGCACTCGTAAAATAATTATTTGGAATACTATTGGCAAGAGTGATGCCTCCGAAGGAATCGGCATAGATACCGGAACCCCAGTCATTACTGGAACAAGTCGAGATAATCTTACTTATGACAGAGCCGAACATAATTTAGATATATACGGTTACGGATTTAAGAGTCGTCCAATAGGAGATATTAAATCTCAACTAAGCTACTTCAGGGTCGAAGACGAAAATGGAACAGTGTTATTCCCGGCAACTGGCAATAGCACTACCGCCGATTTTCAAGTACGCAGTGATTCTCATGCCATACTTCCAATAAACGCAATTTCAACTTCCGCTGATGGCAGACACCGAAGAATGCGTGTGGCTAGAGATTCTGCGGCTGCATCTCTTAGCAGTACCAATAGTGTGAACCTCATTGAATATATCACCAGCACTCCTAAAATAACAGGCTTATACAGAGGAACTACTGCTAATCCAGGAGTCAACGATATTAACGCAACATCGGCTTTCCACCGTGATGAAATTGTAACGATTCAAGGGGAAGCACTTAACACCACCTACCGCATCGAAATTGTGGATATAAACGGGTCAGCTTTGGATCCAGCGGTGCATATCGATCTCCCGACTGTTGGAGTCGCAGTAGCTGATGGAGGTAATCTCATTCAGCTTTCGAAAGACACCTTCTTCACAGGAACCGCCGACGGTAACGGCACTGATGCCATGAGGATGTTTAAAGTATATAATTTAATTGGAAACTCAAACAGTCAGAAATTTAATGTTAATGCCCAACCTGAGGTTGCTTTCATTGCCGGGTTTACTACTCCTTTCACATATAACCGGGACCCCAACACCGGCGACACCATTACTTTAACCGGCTCAAATCTTCGGGGAGTCACAGAAATCCAATTAGTTGATGAAAATGGTACAGATCTTAACTCAACAGATCAGCCTAAGATAACGCTCCCTGCTAACGGAATAACGGTTACTGACACTGCGATATCTATTAATACTAAAGCAATTCAGTTTAGTAATACCGCTGCAGCTGACTCTTCTTTACTTTCTTCGAAATGGCGTAGATTTAAACTAATCAGCGATCGAGATGCGTTTGTCTCTCCACAAGAGCTGCGGTTTCAGGTTGGAGTGCCCCCAACATTTAAGAGCTATCAAACTACAAGCGGAACCTCAAATTATCGCAGGGATTTCGATTCGATAGAGATTATTGGCTCTGGTTTCGGGCTGATTAGCTCTGCCGAAGTGGTGGATGTTGACGGTAGTACAATTGCAGCCAACTCTGGAGCTAGCATCGGTTCCCCCCCTAATTATTTTAGTAACGGCCTAACTTTAAACACTGACTCTAACTTCACTATCGCACCTAATTCATTTTTTAATGCAAACCTTCTCGATTCACCCATCATCAATCACCGTCGAATAAAAATATCAACACCTTTTGGCACGGTGGTCAGTGACCTTAATAGCACAGGTGCTTTTACTCTAAGTGCCATGCCTGAGTTTCACTCAACTGTTACCGCAACTTTTGCTGGAGCTGGAAGTGGGTTTAATGGGGTAGATACCTATGACATCAATGGGACAACTGGTGTTTATCCAAACAATCTTCTACCACTGGTCATCAATGGGCAGAATTTTCTCGGGGTGAAAACAATCACCTTTGAAGACAATGCGACAAATTCCTACTACTCGGTAAACATAAATCCTGCTAGTCCTCCAGCTGGTCTAGCTTTTAGTGCTGATGGCAAAAAAATAACCGTCAGTGGTAAATTAATTTATGACAACAACGCGTCTTGGGCCAATTCTGGGGGAGCAGCCACTCGTCGGATTGTCTTAACCAGTGCTGCCGATCAAAATGCGACAACGCAAAGCATAATTACTAATCCTTCAGAGAACGATAATCCCTGAAGTTGGTATATATAGATTTAAAGAGGGCGGAAGTGGGGCACAAACTTCCTCAAGAAGGTCAGAGCGGTATCATCATTTGCCCCTCGAATGAGTTTAAGTTCTGAATTCAATTTTTCCCATTCGTTAGTCTGAATACAGCATCCTTCAACTCTTCTAATTTTGGGATGGGAGGTATCAACAAGTTGCTCATCAGCCGAATGCAGGGACTCGTGTGCTTTTTCACCAGGTAGTAATTCCGTTAACCGGATCTCTATTTCCTCTCTGGGCAGTTTGCCACTGAGGCGTATCATCTGTTCAGCCAAATCAACAATCCGAACCGGTTTTCCCATATCCAAAATAAATTGATCTCCATTTACCCCAAGAGCTGCACTGGATAAAACAAGGCCCGCAGCTTCAGGAATACTCATAAAGAATCGAGTTGTTTTATTTCCACGAACTGTAACAGGCCCGCCTTGTTCAATCTGTTTCTGAAAAATAGGGACAACGCTTCCAGAGGAAGCCAGCACATTGCCAAATCGTACTGACATATAATTTGTTCCATCACCTTTTAATGAATGTCCTTCGATCAACTGCTCAGCAATCCTCTTGGTTGCGCCCATTACACTAGCGGGATCAACCGCCTTATCGGTCGAAACAAGCACAAAAGCTTCAACTCCATTTTTTCCGGATATACTGGCCAGTTGATGAGTAGCCAATACATTATTTAACACAGCCACCGCAGGCTGATCTTCTAATAATGAAACGTGTTTAAAGGCTGCAGCGTGGAACAATATTTCAGGTTTGTATTTTTTAAGGAGGCTCTCCATTGCAGATTCGTTGAGGACATCTAATAGCTGCGGAACCAGTCCTGTTTTTCCATCGATTGCAGAATGCAACTTAAAAAGGCAGGCTTCAGACCTCTCCACCATAATTAAACGCTTAAGGTTTAAGTCCGATAATTGTCTACATAATTCCGAACCAATACTTCCACCTGCACCCGTAACCAAAACAGTCTTTCCATCAAAAAATCCCATTAGATTTTTGGTCTCCAGATCAACTGACTCTCTGCCAAGAACATCACTAATGCGGACTGGGCGTAACGCTGTTACAACTTGGCCTTGAGCCAATTGACTCATCGTTGGCACCGTCCTGAAAGTTATGTTTAAGCCCTGCAGCACATTTGTGACTTCACGCACCCGTGATCCGGATACCGAAGGCATTGCGATCACGACCTCCTCTACCAAAGATTGCTCCTGATTCTGCAAGATCTCAACCGGGCCTACTACAGGAATACCATGTACTTGAGTGCCGTGTTTCTCTTTCGCGTCATCGAAAAAAACAATAGGACGCATTCCTCCCTGAACCTGCATTTCACGTGCCAGTGCTGCCCCTGCCGCTCCAGCTCCTACTATACCAATCCGGATAGGTTCTCTATCACCAGCTAAACTTGTATTTTGGCGGATTAATCTAAAGGCCAAGCGAATCATGGAAATTCCCAAGAAAGCTACAATTCCGTCCAATATGATTGCGCCCCTTGATACTTCATAATCCCACGGCATAAAACTCCATACAAATAGTAAGCCCATTGTTACAACTCCTAACCCAAAACCTAATCTCTTTAGGTCGGGAATGCTAAAAAAGCTCAGTAAGCTCGAAAATTGACCTGCCAATGCAAGAGCTATTAGTTTGATGGGCCAAACCCACATCCACACCTTCAAAATAGAAAGCTGATGTTCAGTGGGCACCGCAAAATCAAATCGCAAACCGTATGCTAGAAGAGTCGACGTCACCAAAACGAAGGCATATACAACGAGCAGTATCATAAATCGTTCATTACGACTCAAATTATGATGAATGCTATTGGCCATATTAAAGTTTCGGCAAAGAGCCTTCCTTTGTATCCATAAACTTGGATTCAACGTAGAGAAAAAAACCCACCCATATCAGTAAGGATAATAGCCAAGACAAAATAGGAGGCCATTTGTATGAAACAGCACCCCAAATAAAAAGGATTACTAGGCATTGAATACATATTATCAATACCGTCGTACGAGTATGACCGTACCCACTTCTGTTCAGTCTCTGAAAAAAATGTTCTCTGTGCGGTTCCCACCATTTTTCGCCTGTCAGCATTCTTCGCAAAATGGCAGCACCCCCTTCTAGGAAAAAATATAATACGAAGATTGGAAGTAATAATGGATTCGAAACTGTCGAATTATCTGCCCATATCCACAAAATGATTACAGCAGTTGAAAACCCCAAAGTAATACTCCCTACATCACCAAGAAACATTTTAGCCTTTGGAAAATTGAAAGGCAAAAACCCGCTCACTGAGCCTGCCAAAGCTAAAGCCACAAACTTACAGAGCCAGTTAATATCCGGAAACGTCCAGACCAGCCCAAGAGCTACCAGCATTATCATCCCTGTAACCAAACCATTAATGCCATCCATGAAATTGACAAAATTTATAAAAGCCACCATTACAAGGCACGCGATGCAAATAACTCCCCACGAATGGTCATTTGCCAAAAGAGCCCAATTCACCAAGCCCACTGCAACGATTTGCGCCAATAACCGTTGAAAGATTGGCACACCTCCAAAGTCATCACGCAAACTTACCCATGACAAAACAATCAAGCCCCCTATCCATGCATATCCCAATCTGGGGGATTCTGGACAAACCCAAATCCCTATCACAAAAAAGATTACTATTAATGATGCGATTCCACCACCGCGAATAGTAGGCTGCTCATGGCTAGAACGGGCATTAGGCGTATCCCAAACGTTTTCTTTCTTCAACCAAAAGAGAACAGGATAGCAAAGTGCCAAACTCATCAAGGCCGCTCCGATATATATACCGAGGATCATGTTCGCGTGATATTGTCGTATAGATCTCCCCATTTCGGATTGATTACCGAATCGGAAAATTCTGCTTTAACCCGCTCATGGAGTCGGTGGGCCAACTGTTCTCGTAAGGAAGAATCATTTATTAATCTTTTCATCGCCCGAAAAAGAGATCTAACCTCACGTGGTTTCACTAATAAACCGGTTTTTTCATTTTCCACTATTTCCCTGCACCCAGGAACATCAGTTGCTACAACTGCGCGGCTGGCCATCCCCGCCTCTAATAGTACCCTTGGAAACCCTTCTCGATAAGTTGGCAGGACTATCAATGCAGCTCGAGCCATCTGCTCCGGAACGTCATCACGCCTGCCCAACCATTTAAATCCTCTCTTTTCTGCGAGCGTTTCCATTTCTGCTTTGCTAAAACTATTTGGATTTCCGGGATCGACTGCACCGCAAAGATAAAGTTCGGAAGATATTCCTTCTTTAAGTAACTCGCCCCATGCATCTATTAACTCAAGTATTCCTTTATCCCGGAGCATGCGCCCAACAAATAGAATTCGGCCTTCATTTAGCGTATCCTCATAATTATCCAGATGCCAATCAATCCCGCCGGGAATACATAGCGCCTGATTGGATTGTAAACCTGCCCGCTGCTGCCACCATCTCAGATCATCATAATTCTGAAACACGGTAGTACTATTATGCATTCGGAATGCTCTTTTTAATCCCCAATCCACTATACCTCGTATCATTTTCAATCTAATTGACCTCGGGTTCTCAGAAAAGATACTACCCATTCCAATAACATGGTTTACTAGCCGTGGAGAAGTTGAATTAGTGCGCGTTGCATACCAGCCCAGCAGGATACATCTTAAGGAAATACAGTGCAAAATATCGGGATTAAAATTTTCTATTGATTGAATAATTGATTTTGATGCGGCAAATAATTCACTTAAGGAAATACGGTCTCTCGACAAATGCATTTCATATACCTCTAACCCAGACTGCTGGAGTTCTTCAACTACATCCCCCTTGGGGCATATCACCGCCACTTTAAATCCTCGTCCAATAAGCCACTTAGCAAGTGAAAGCCGATGAATTCGGAAAGCCCAATCCGCTGCGGAAACAAATAATATCCGTTTTTGATTTTGAGTTATTAAACTAATAGGCGTGTTAATCTTTGTTTGCTTGATGCCAAGCTTGATAAACCAGAACATCCCATAGTCGATACTCAAGTCCTGATTGACCTTTAAGGTGTTGATTCCAGGTATTCCTAATTGCATTGACTTCAAAGAAGCCTTCCTCACTTAGCCTTCTTCGGCTGAGAAGATCTTCACCCCAATCGCGCAATGGACCACGCAGCCAATTCCCTAATGGAATCCCAAACCCCATTTTCGGTCGCTCAAACAATCCTTCCTTAAGGTATTTCCCCAGCAACTTTCTTAGCACCCATTTGCCTGTGCCATTATTTATCTTCATATCCAAGGGCAAATTCCATGCAAACTCCACTATTCGATGATCAAGAAGAGGGATTCGGGTTTCCAAGCTCTCGCCCATCGATGCGCGGTCCACTTTCACCAGAATATCGTCTGGTAAATAACTTAGTCCATCGATCAGCATCATTCTCTGTTCAATGGACTTTTCAGGGATACCTCCAATGACGCTTGTCAAAATAGTTTTCGGCTCCCTTGCGTTTAGGACTACATCAGAGGGACTCTTCCAATGTGACACTAGCTCGCGGTAGAACAAATCAGGATTGCTGGCAGTTATAACTTCAGACAACTTATGGACTTTCAAGCCGGCCTGAGTAATTTTATGACGGCTGGGAATAGCGAAATCAACCAATCCGTATAAACGATCCCATGTCTGATACGAAGCGGATTTTAACCCAAATGCGGCAAAGCTTTTCATTATTCTTGGGAACCACTTCACCTTGTTCCAAATGTTTCTAGTCCAAATATACCGATTATATCCACCAAAAATCTCATCACCTCCATCACCTGATAAAGCCACTGTTACCTGACTAGAGGCCAACTTGGAAATCAAACTGGTGGGGATTTGTGAAGAATCAGCGAAAGGTTCATCATACAGCTCGGGTAATCTGGGAATTACTGCCCTACACTCTTTGGGTGTAACATATAACTCGGTATGATCCGTCTCTAGATGGGAAGCAACTGCCCTTGCATGACTTGCTTCGTTGTATCCTTCCTCTTCAAAACCCACAGTAAATGTCTTTATGGGCTTACTCGAGTTTGCCTGCATCAAAGCTACCACCAAGGAGGAGTCAATCCCCCCGGATAAAAACGCACCCAATGGAACATCGGCTAGAGATTGACCTCTTATTGTTTCATTCAATAATCGCTCTAATTCCACAAGCGCCTCCTCCTGACTCCCCTCAAAGACATTCCTTTGCTGGTTGGAAGCGACCGATTCCAACGACCAGTAATGAACGGGATTGATATCATCAGTTCGACTCAAACCTCCCAATGGAACTGTGATATAAGTGCCAGGCATCAATTTATTAATGCCAAGATATATAGAATAGGGTGCGGGAACACAATTGTGCCTCATATATAAAGCTAGTGAATCACGATTGATCTCTCCCTTGAACTGGGAATGAGCCCTAAAGGCTTTCAATTCAGATCCGAAGAAGAACCTGCCATTATTTAGCCCATAATAAAGTGGTTTTTCTCCCATTCGGTCTCGTACTAATGAAAGCTCTCTCTTCTTTTCATCCCATAGGCTAAAAGCGTACATACCTACGATTTTTTCAAGTGTCCGAGCCAATCCCCATGTTTCAATACCCGCAAGCAATGACTCCGTGTCCGATGTACCACGCCATTTGATATTGTTCCCTTTCAATTCTTGCCGTATTTGTTCGTGGTTATAAATCTCTCCATTAAAAGAAATCACGTAGCGGCCTGAGACCGAAAACATCGGTTGACTGCCGGCCTTGGAAAGATCAAGAACCGATAGTCGCTGATGGGCCAAAGCAATTCCAACCTGAGAGTCTATCCACAACCCTGAATCATCTGGACCGCGGTGTCTCAACGCAGCTGCCATTGCTCGTGCTTCCTTTATCGCAAGTTCTTCTTGAAAGCCTCCTTCAACCGCAAATCCTGCAATCCCGCACATTTTTAATTATATTTCAATCAATCGGATATGAACTTCCACTTCAAAGTCAATGTGTCATCTGCAATTTTTAACATGATTGTCTCAAATCAATTTAGCTTTTCTAGCGTGATATGCGCGCGTAACCCGCCTGCTGTTGGAATATCGCCTTGCCCATGAAAAGAATTTTGATCCCCATGCCGTCGGCATAATGCTACTAGCAATCAACCATATGAAATAAACCCATAGTGGATATGATGAAGGATTTTTTCTCCACTCTGTCCATGTTTCCTTAAGTTTACTCCAACGGTACGTTTCAGGATGTTTTTTTCTAATAGTCTTCCATAATTCACAATGCTGACGACCTGAAGTACTTAGCAGCATTCCGGTTCTAGTAACCCTGTAATGAAATAGTGGCTCCGGCACGGTCACTGCCCGCCATCCATTTGTGCTCAAACGAATATTAAACTCCCAGTCTTCATAGCCTTGACGCATGGATTCATCATATCCTCCTATTTTTTCCCAAGCGACTTTGGGAAGCAGCAAGCAGTAAGGCAATTGATTCAGGAAAAGCTGCTCAAAAAGATTATAATGCTTTGTTGTTATGCCAGCAGCCTGACCTTCAAGAATCATCTGAGGAAATGCAAAAACACTCTCACCTGCAACTTCCACAGCCTCAAGCAGTTGAGCAATTGCATTTGGTTCCAACCAGTCATCACAATCCAATGGCAAAACAAATAAACCTTTCGCATCGTTAAAACCGCGATTCCGAGCTGCAGGCAACCCTTTATTTTGCTGATAAACCACATTTATGGAGCTATCTAGAGAACTCAAATAGTCGAGCGTTTCACTGTTTGTGGAACCATCGTTAACAATAATTATTTCAATTCTATTATATGTCTGTTCTAGAACACTAGCCAATGCCTTATCAAGGTGCTGGTGAGCGTTATAACAAGGTAGTATAACTGTAACTAGAGGATCAGCCATTGGTCTGTATTCATAGAGAACTTTATTACATTGGCGAAATGAATTTTACAGAATCGACTCATGCGTCTGAATTCTGAATACGGCTAAATATTTCTTGGTGTCTATCAACCCAGTGTGAAATATCGAACATACTGCATGCCCGATGTCTTGCTGCTTCAGACATACTGTCGGATGTGCTTACGATCTGAACCATACCTTGTCCAATTTCCTCCGGAGATGGCACACAAACCCTTTCCCAACTTAGTTCACATTCTAATCCTATTCCCGCCTCATTTCCCACTAACTCTGGCACCCCTCCTGATTTCGAAAATAATACAGGCAATCCCGAGGACAGCGCCTCAATGACCACATTTGGGCAAGGATCTTGATGTTTCATCATTACGTAAGCGTCCGCATTACGGTATACTCCCGGAGCTTCTAACTGTGTGTATGCCCCTTGAACCCGGACCTGCTGGCCCAGATTTTTCTCTCGCACCAGATTGCCAACCAATCTCCTAACATTTGAACTCATCCAACCCGCGATTGTAAGAGCGTACTTCTTTCCCATTTTCGAAGCGAATGCTAACCCAAGCAATGTGCTCTCTAGACGGTACCACATGTGCAGGTCAATCTTTCCAGTAACCAAAAAAGTAAAAGGGCGGGAGCTTCCTTTCCTTTCTGCTGGAGAAAATAAATTTGTATCGACCGCATTATATAGGATTTCTCCAGGACCTTTGCGTTCTCCTAGATGATGGCGGGCAGCATCTCGGCAGAATTCGCTCTGATAAAAAACATAATCAGCAGCATGGAAACCCGAAGCCATACGTTTGTTTTCGTGAAACCAATCGCCTCCATACCATGCAGGATAGAACGTACCATTTTGATTATGCACAATTGGTATTTCCTGCTGTTTAAGGCTTCTGATCGTCTGCTCGTTGAGATATGAGGCATTGCTGAGGTTGTACACCATATTAAACCCCCATTTCCTCTCAGGAAAAACTTTCTGGAGCCTGGCAACTTTGACCAAAGTCCCCCCGAAATCCCCACCACGCGCACCGCCATAATATACAACCAAATTTCGATCCTTAGAGCAGGAACGATTCAGGCAAACTCGCCCCCAACAAAAACCTTCATACAAGTATCGGATCAGCAATCCCGTTGCCGATTTCTTATTTAGATTCATCCAAAATTGGCTGATACACTTTATTCCAGTGCTGCATAGCGACACTATTTACATCACATTCAAAGACACTTTTACGTGCTGTTGAAGTCATTTCTGAAAGTGCTGTGGCTGAAAGACTCATAAGCTCCAATGCAGAGTCTGCCAGACCCTCCACGTCTTCGCTATCCACCATGAATCCATTAACTCCATTCTTAATTAGATCAGGCGCCATCCCTACTGCAGTTGAAACAACCGGAATACCCGATGCCATGCTTTCCAGAAGCCCCTTTGGTCCACCTTCTTCGCGGGAAGTAATCAAATAGAAATCCAGTGCAGGGTAGAGATTAACTAATTCTTGGGGAGTCTGAAGATATCGATGAGTATACGGTATTCGAGCTACTTCCAGCCCTTTTTTTACATAACCGCGCGCAGGTCCCGTCAGTACTATATGCAACGAAAATTCGCGTGCTAACCTCTCAACTACAGACAAAAAAACATCGGGGCCCTTGATATTCTTTGGCGTGTTTCCATCACCCCACCCTTGACCATCTTTTTGAAATGTACCGATTACAACTACGTCATCTGAAACCCCTATTTCTCGGCGGATCTGCAATCGTTTTTCAGCTCTGGCCGGGCTAAACACCTCCGTATCCACTCCTATTGGAATCTTTTCCAGCTTAACCTCATCGACTCCCAGTTTACAGAGTCTGTCGTAAACCAAAGAGCAAGACACAACAATCTTTGAAAGCCTTGATGATAATGCCAAAAAATGTTCTATGTGCCGAGCTGTTGCAGGACTATCTTCTGGCTTACCGTGAAAAAAAGATGCGACATAGTGGTTTTTTATTGTGAGATGCCGGGCCCAATTTTCCCACATATACTGTGAACCAAAGTGCACTACTTTGCCAGCTCCCATAATACGATTGGGACGAGATGTAACATCCATAGCGCCAGGGTACATCTTTTCTATGTTATTGCGAATTGACTGTCCTTCCCAATGTATGGCCCATTGGGCTTTTTCCACTACATATTGAATCTTGGCTTTCTTGTCCTTACTCCCAATTAACTCAAGAAATCTCCAAGGAATACAGGAAGCATTAATTTTTAAAGATCTTAAACAATCCATTAACTGATGAAATCATTCCTCATTAAACGTAGAATTACATCGACTTCTGTTATATGTCTTTTGAAATCATTGTTACGCGTAACTGTTCATCTGATTGATAGATGGTTTAATAACACTGTTAGAGGTTCCCGCCAAACGCGTCTGCGGCTAACAATTTCTTCACGATTTACTAGTAAGTCTTCGAACATTTTGACGTAGCTCTGCCCCATTCTAAGTGCAGTATTTGGATAACTCTTCACAGCATCACTCCAAGTTTTATATTCATCCAACATCCGATATATAGCCGCTTCAACATCATTTGGGCCATGGTACCTAATTCCATAACCATTGCAGTACTCCGGTAAAGAGCCACTAGAACGGTATATTAGTGGCAAGCCACATAAAGCCGCTTCAACTGGATGCATCGGCCCGGGTTCATTCATGGACGCTGTCAAATATGCGTGATTTTTGGCGAGTTCCATTCCTAATTCAGATCCACTCTTCGGGCTTATATGACGAATATTTTTAAAAGTAATATTATCTGGCAAGTTTCCAATATAGGTGAAGCCTATTTTTTCCCGCCATCTCTCTTGCTCCAATAATCGATCTATATGCAGGTACACATCAAACCCTTTCATCCAGTGGGCACCCCAGTGGTGAGTCACCAGCTGTAAAGGCTGAGTTCGATCCCAATAACCTCGTCTGTCAGCCGTAAATATTTCCTGATCCGCCCCATTTAAGATTACCGAATGGCTGCCTTCCCTCCAAACAGGCAGCTCCTTGAGCCAGCTTCCCACGAAAACCGTATGATCTGCTATATAGTTAGCGCGCTTAAGTAAACTGTTCATATGGCTAGAACCTTTGCGTTCATCACATTCGTTTATCCTCTGGATTACCAGAGCATTTTTATTCTTCAGAATGATGTAGCGTATCACTTTTGCCGCAGTAAATGAGGATGATGGACTGCGCCATCTGGTTTCAGTCAGCAAAATGATATCAATATCGTCTTCATCCAGCGAATAAACAACCTTGTGACCCGCTTCCTCAAGCACTCGAACAACTGATTTAGCAAATTGGTTCCCCCCGCCCCAAGCGCCCTGCTGAATGTGGTAGCCCAAAGCAATTTTCATGGCTTGTGGTATGAAAAGAACTGCGTTTTAGCAGCAATCATAAGACAACTTTACTTTAAATAAATTATTTTAAGCACGCTGCGCGCCCGTCGATTCGGATAAATCCGTCAACCCTACTGCATAGCTTTATGATCAACACAAATTACTTGGAGAAGCCATTGCGCAATTAGTTTGGCTTCAGACCAACTCTAAATCCTGTACCGAGACATTGACGATTGCTCCTTGACCTATGAAATCCAATCTCAATATTACCGTTTCAATTCCAGAGCGGTTTTCCACCCAGGCTTCAATTCCTGCTAAAGGTCCGCGCTTAATGAGAACCCGAGCCCCCGACCCGATAGATGGAGCAATATATATCTCCTCAGAAAGAGTCGTTGCCTTCATTATTTCTCTTAGCTGAGATTCAAATTCATTTTGATCCGGGGGCTCCAGTAGATTTGCAATATACTGGCTCTGCCTAACTATTCGAATATTCTCTCGTGAGAAGCTTAGGAATAGGTAGCCAGGGAAAAGAGGTTTGGAAAAACGCACCTCTTTGCTGGCATATTTCCGAACACTTATATAGGTGGGTAGGCAGCTGGTGAATGATTCCCTATAGCACCATCTCTGAAGTTTTTTCTCACATCTCGGCCTTGTGTGTGCAACAAACCAAGCGTCCTCTGTGCGCAATTCGTTCACCCCTGAAAGGGTCGCCTTACATTTTGCTCTCAGTAAAGTTTTCACTATGAAAGTTATCAACCAGCTTACTGGATTGTTTTGGATTGCAGGAAGTTAGCATGATTTTAGGATGATTTTCAGGACAAGATTCAGACCGTGACCCAAACTAAGTTTCCATGGAGTATAGCCCTTACTATATGCCTTATCCTAATTGCATGGGCATTTGGCTACTGGCAACGCGCTCAATGGGTAAAACACGCAGAGAATCGCCCCAGTGTTAAATGGCAGAAACACTACCTCCCGACAACCCACGACGCTTACCTTTTTGCATCAGTTATTCAACAGGGTTCCAAAAAGGACCCTTTGCCAGAGAAACTCAAAGGTCACCCCGACCAAAATTCAAACGGGGCACTCACTGTCATAGGAGTTATTCTGGCTAAATACGGAGGCTTTCATCCTTTGGATATTGCCACATATTTGCCGGTCTTGGCAGGAGGGTTACTAGCGATTCCGTTGGTATTGATCGGAAGACTATACAATGTATCTTTTCTGGGATTCGGCGCAGCTTGCCTCGCGGTCTCTGCTTCTAGTTATTTTAACCGCACTATTGCGGGGTATCTGGATACAGATCTTTTTGCGATAACCATCCCTGCATTTTTAATATTTTTCTTACTGAAGAGTAACCGTAGTGAATCGGTCGGCTGGCTAATAGCCGCAGTGATCACCATATTTATCTATCCATTCTTCTACGAACCCGGTTCAACAATCGTTACAGCTGTAGGCGTGATGTTTATTGCCTACCGATTCAAAGCCACTGCTGCTGTCGGCATGTTTATTGCCTATCTATTAAACTTAGATATTAAAAAAATACCTATAAGCTTTGAATCCCTTGAAGCCCCAAACCGATATACACTGATTGCAACCACTTTAATCAGTGTTTCGGTATGGCTGTGCCCCAACACAGCGGGTTACTATTGGACCTCCACTTATTGGCATCTTTGGGTCAGCCTTCTTGTGATTGCCGTGTCTATACCCGGCGTAATCTATCTTTCTCGCTCCTCACTGCCTTATGCCAAACAGGCTCTTAAATTACTTCCGGTAGTTTGTTTATTAGGGATGGTTATTTTCGGGCCTTCACTTCGGGGAATCTGGGCAAAAACTTTGGCTTATCTTCCCGGCATTCAAAAAGAGC
>CAJWKQ010000004.1 GCA_913041895.1 uncultured Verrucomicrobiales bacterium | reverse complement strand
GCCGCCGGCCAGATTTTTGCTGCACTCAAAAAACACAAAATCGACGAACGGACCATCGTCATCTGGACCAGCGACAACGGCGCCCCGCGCCGCAATCCGCCGCAGGGCAGCAATGGGCCGCTTGGTGGCTGGGGCTACACCACCGCCGAGGGCGGCATGCGCGTGCCCGCCATCGTCCGCTGGCCCGGCTTCATCCCCGCCGGCAGCGTAAGTGATGAACTCTCCTCGCTCATGGACCTCCACCCCACCTTCGCCAAACTCGCCGACGCGCAACTGCCTACCCGCACGCGTGACGGAAAGAACATCTGGCCCTTGTGGAGCCAGCCCAATGTCAAGACTCCTCATGATTTCTTTTATTACTATCACAGCCAGTACCTTGAAGCGGTCCGTGACGAGCACTGGAAGTTATACCTGCCACACTCCCCGGATCAACCCGTGCGTAAAGGCACAAAACGCAGACAACTACCGGTTCTTTATAAGATTAAAACCGACATCGCTGAAAAACACGATGTCGCCACCCAGCATCCCAAAATCGTAAAGCGCTTGACTCAAGCCGCCCAAGTCGCACGCGGAGGTTTGGGTGAAGGAAAACAAAAAGGCGCCAACGTACGCCCGGTGGGACGGGTGAAGAACACTACTCCAAGGATTAAATAAAAAAGCGGACCAAGCATGGCCCGCTAGTGAAAACTTGGCTTAAAAATCTCTACTTGGCCTCAAGCCGGTAGATGCGACCCTTGCCCTCGAAGCCGAGCATATACTGCTCCCCAGCTTGATCTTCGGCAAAGCTCGCAACAAAACGGATCGGGTTTGGCCCTACTACCTGACCATACTCAGTCACCTTACCGCCACTCTGGCGAAAGGCCCAGATTGTCCCGGTCTTATAGTCACCATACACGTAGGCGCCCCGCAACGCGGGAATATTCTTGCCACGGTAAACATAGCCCCCTGTGATACTCAGACCATGGCCATGTTTGTTGAATTTTGATTTTGCTGCTTGAGCTGGAGAATGTGGATATTCAATTACCGGATCCAAAAGCTTCTCTGGATTCTTAATCTTACTGGGGGTGATTTTGGAGCGGGACTTACTGCTTAAACTCTCGTGAAACCCCTCACGTGTCCGCCATCCATAATTGCCAGCTTTTACGATCAGGTTCACCTCTTCCCAATAATCTTGACCCACATCTGCCGCCCAAAAGTCGCCAGTCTCTCGGTCAAAACTCATCCGCCAAACATTGCGCAAGCCGTAGGCCCAAATCTCCCCACGTGCACCTGCTCGATTTACAAAAGGATTATCTTTTGGGATTCCATAGGGCTTCCCGCTGGAAGCAGTGTCTACATCGATTCGCATAATTGTTCCTCTCAAGGTGGAAAGATCCTGTCCATTGTCATGCGGATCTTCTCTCGCACCTCCATCTCCATGGGTAATATAAAGCTTTCCATCAGGACCAAAGAGGATACAACCGCCATCATGATTCCAAAAGGGCCGATCGATGGTCAGTAATTTTCGTTCACTATCTGGATCAATCTTATTTTTGTTGTCTTTATGAACCCGGAACTCACTCACAATGCTACGCAGCGGATTGTGGGCAGAATAAAATACGTAAAATTTTCCATTCTCGGCATGCTGTGGATGAAACGCCATGCCGAGCAGACCTTCCTCATCCTTCACATACGGCTTACGCGCTTCGATGTCAAAAAAGAGCCTGGTCTTTTCGCCTTTGGAGTTTTTCGGGAGAATATGAATCTTGCCACGCTGCTCCAGTACAAACATTCGGCCATCAGGAAGCTGTTCTAGCCATAGTGGACGTTGCAGCTTTATATTCGGATAGGCATTGACCAGTTTCAACTGCGGCAATTCAGCTGAAACCGCACTAACTATGGCCAAGGCTAGATATGTCGATAACCTTGGCAAAGCAGAGAAAAGGGATTTCATCTCCGCAATTCAAAGCTGCCTAACCATCCTTGTCAATCGCCCTAACTCAAAAGAACTCCGAATAATTCAGTCATTCCAGTCACTAAAACTGGCAATCCAATTGGCCATGGACCAACTAATAACAACGACATACCTACAATCACTAAACTAGCAGGTACCAATGGAAATAACATCGCATCTCTCATAAAACACAAAGTCTAAGAACATAGTTAGACATTTACTGTCCAATCTATGCGTTAATCCCATATCGATCTCAATGTGCGTTTGCTCAATCCCTTAAACAAATGCTACTGTATCTCCATGAGGACTCTTGTATGGGTAAGCTTGTCGCTGATAGCGACTATGCACGCTGCAGAACCGCGCTACCAATTACGCAGTCTAATTCAAAACGATGGCACCCTGCTCCACGTGAGGCTCGATACACAAACCGGTAAAACTTGGCGACTGCAAAGAACCCTTGAAAACCGATTGGCAACAACCATCAGAGGAAAGTTAAGTGCCCAAGCTCTTGAGCGTAGCAAGATTACTGTTGGAAACTTAAACAGCTTCACTCTAGAGGAAGTGGTTGAGGTGCTGAATAAAGCAATCAGTGAAACTGGAAATAAAAAACTGCCAAAATTTACTTTTGCCATTCCGGTTAAAGAGCCCACTGTTGATCCTGCTAAAGCTAATACACAACTGGTCCCTCCATCCCGACCGTCCGGAGGAGCACCTCAGGTGATCGATCCAAATACCGGCCTTCCGAATGTTCCTAACGGCTCAGAAACCTCTCAAATCCCATTGCCCCCGCCCGGAGCACTAGCAGGCTCAGACAGACGACCCATAGATCCAAACACCGGTGAGCCAATTTGGGTAGGGCCAATTGGCGCAGCCATTGATCCGGTTACTGGACTGCCTCTTAACCCCATTCCGCGTTGGCAACCCCCACAAAGAAAAGACCGCGTTGAACTCTTTCGTATTCGTAATTGGCCAAATAAAAAAACACACACAGCACATAATCTAATTATTCAGATTCTCAATACCTGTGATTCGCCTCTAAGATGCATTATTGATGAATATTTTGTTTACCTAACACCTGAGGCAAGCCTGATTAATGTAAGCGGAGGAGACATCTCCCGTCCTATTTATAATGAAAAGTGGGTCGAGATTATCGATAACAAACCAGAGTAAATTCTAGCCAGTGCGAACAAGTCCGCGTTGTATGACCTTCTGTAGAAGTGTTTGATCAATCGCAGAAGAAGGACAACCTTTGAACGACTGGAATATCCAATCCCGCGGGCATCAGTGCCACACCTGCCAGAAACCTTTTGAAGACAAGACTGGCTATCACACTGTACTGGGCTATGAAAACAACGAATATATTCGCCATGACATCTGTGAGCCCTGCTGGATCAATGCATCTGAGGGTGCAACTGATCGTAAAGGATATATTTCACATTGGCAGGGTACTTATGAGGCACCTCCGCCCGCGCCACCTGAAGCAATCCAAAAGGACAACGCTGAAAGCTTGCTTCGGAAGCTCTTGAAAACAGACGATTCTCGCTGGCGCGAGGCAAGTTACATTCTCGCAGTAATGCTGGAGCGCAAACGAGTGCTTAAGGTGAAGGATCAACTCAAAGATGATGGCGGGCGGATATTTGTTTACGAAGTGAGCAAAACCGGCGATATCTTTACCATTCCCGATCCGAATCTGAAGATGGAGCAACTGGAGCAGGTTCAAATTGAAGTTGCCGCATTGTTAGAATACGGCCTGCCAGAGAAAGGGGTGCCATGGCCCCCCCAGATCTCAGAACCTGAAGGGGAAGCCTATGAAAATATCGAGGGTGCTGTGTCCCCCTCCAACGAAAGCAAAGACGAGATGGAAACAACAGTTTCCCAATCAGTAGCTTGAGAATTCCATGGACACACGGGGTCCACTGCAGACACGAATCGACTACACCTTCAAACGAGGCGAGCTCTTGGAATTGGCATTAACACACCCTTCAGCCAGTCATGAGCGTAATAAAAAACTGGCAACCAATCAAAGGCTCGAATTTCTCGGAGACGCCGTATTGCAACTATTTATCAGTGCCGAACTTTACCAGCGCTTTCCTGATCATGATGAAGGATCACTTTCCAAGCTACGCGCTCTCCTAGTCAATCGTGAGGCACTGGCTCAACGAGCAACGGTACTTAAACTAGGCAATGAGCTATGTTTGAGTCGTGGCGAAGAACGCTCAGGAGGGCGTAATCGCCCTTCAGCATTGGCTGATGCCTTTGAAGCTCTGGTTGGAGCCATCTATCTAGACGGCGGCCTAAACCAGGTAAAAAAATTCATCCGCACACAATTTGCTGATCAAATTGACGGCGCAGACACAAATCCACATTGTGGAAACCCAAAGGGTGAACTCCAGGAAATTCTGCAAAGTAAAAGTTCTGTAGCGCCAGAATACCGGCTTCTCGAAACTGATGGCCCAGACCACAACCGGTCATTTTTATGTAGTGTACGACACAGCGGCAGTGAGCTTGCACGTGGAACCGGCAAAAGTAAAAAAGAGGCTGAAATGAATGCAGCAACTACTGCGATTGAAGCTCTTCGCTCCAAAGGCAAAGCATAAACCCCTTTGAAATTGACCCATCGAAGCGGTTTTCGTAGGTTCACCGCGTTCTTATATCATGGCAGACAACAAAATTCAGAACAATTATTTGATCCCACATGTGGTGGAGCAAACCAGTCGTGGCGAACGAGGCTATGACATTTACTCGCGCCTCCTGGTTGACCGTATCATATTCCTCGGTACCGCAATCGATGATGCAGTGGCCAACACAGTCATTGCCCAAATGCTTTTTTTACAGATGAGTGACCCAAAAAAGGACATTCACATATATATTAACTCTCCCGGAGGTCATGTTACTGCCGGACTGGCAATTTATGACACAATGCAGTTTCTTACCTGCGATGTGAACACATATTGTATTGGACAGGCCGCCAGCATGGGAGCAGTCCTTTTAAGTGGGGGAACGTCAGGCAAACGCTTTGCACTGCCTCACGCAAACATTATGATTCATCAGGTGCTAGGTGGTGCTCAGGGGCAGGCAACCGATATGGAAATTCATGTAAAACATATGCTCGATTTGAAAAAGACCCTCACAAACATCCTCTCAAAACATACGGGCAAGTCTTACGATGAGGTTTTCGAGGCATGCGAACGTGATAATTTTCTCACAGCCGAAGAGGCTAAAGACTTTGGCTTAGTAGACGAAGTGGTCGCTTCACGTAAGGATGTAAAAACCCTGCCCGATAAAAGTTCAGTGAACGAAAAATAGATCATGGCTCGTCCGCGCAATTTGACTCTATGCAGCTTTTGCGGCAAATCACATGCTGAGGTTCGCAAGTTAGTGTCCGGACCGGGTGTGTACATATGTGATGGCTGCATTGATACTTTCAAGCAGGTGCTCGACAAGGAACTGGCTGAAGAAAAGCCGACAGGCTCAACTCCGACTCTCACGGTTAAACAACCCACTGAGATAAAAAATGCGCTAGACGTTCACTGTATCGGCCAAGAAGCCGCTAAGAAAACCTTAGCGGTCGCAGTACACAACCATTACAAGAGAATCTTGCATGAGACCGCCACAGCAGAAACTCAATCAGCAGAGACCCCACATGCGGGAGTAGAAATTGAGAAGACCAACATCATGCTTATCGGCTCCACTGGCACGGGAAAAACACTACTTGCCCGCACCTTAGCCACTATCCTAGATGTCCCCTTTGCCATTGCTGATGCCACCACACTAACTGAAGCAGGTTATGTTGGAGAAGATGTGGAGAATATCATTCTACGTCTATTACAGTCAGCTGATTATGATGTAAAACGCGCGGAGGTAGGGATCATTTATATTGATGAAATCGACAAGATCACAAGACGCACCGAAAATGTGTCCATTACACGCGATGTCTCTGGTGAAGGCGTCCAGCAGGCCTTGCTGAAAATTCTCGAAGGTACTGTTTGCAGCGTTCCCCCGCAGGGAGGCCGAAAACACCCTCAGCAAGAATATATCCGTGTGGACACTCGAAACATTCTATTTATTTGTGGGGGCGCGTTTGTGGATCTAGACAAGGTCATCCAGCGCCGACTGGGCAACCATGTACTTGGATTTGGGGCGCAGGAAGAGCAAATTCAAGCCATGCACAAAGGCCGTAAAGCCCTTGAATACGTGGAACCAGAGGATTTACTTAATTATGGATTTATCCCTGAATTCATCGGTCGCCTACCAATGATCACTGCACTAGAAGAACTGACCGAAGCTCAGCTTGTAACCATCCTTACTGCTACAAAAAATGCGCTCACAAAACAGTATCAAAAGCTGCTTTATCTGGAAGGAGTAATGCTGGAATTCACTCGTGATGCTCTCCAAGAACTTGCCAAACAGGCTATTAAAAAAGGTACCGGTGCACGAGCGCTACGAGGCCAACTCGAACGCTTGATGCTTGATTTGATGTATGAAATACCCGGCACCAACGATATAGAGTCAGTAAAAATTACGCGGGGCGCTGTACAGGGTAAGAGTAAGCCCGTAATTCGACGGAAACCAAAGCAGGCCGCCGCCTAAACCTCCCGAGGCCTAAATTCCTTGGCCAAAAGGACTAACGTTTTCCGTTCCATCTATATGCCTAATTCCAACCTCATTTCTGATCAGATTGCCAGCCATGTGGTAGCCATTCCGCCTTCAGGCATCCGAGAATTCTTTGAGCTTGTGCAAGGGCGTCCTGACGTGATCTCGCTGGGGGTGGGAGAACCAGACTTCACTACACCTTGGCACATAAGAGAATCAGCCATTTATGCACTTGAACGAGGCAAAACAAGCTATACCTCCAATCTGGGACTACTAAAACTACGTGAGGCCATTAGTGAGTATACCGCCAAGCAGTTTGGTCCCTTTTACGAACCGAAGGACGAGATTCTCATTACTGTAGGAGTCAGTGAAGCCTTGGATCTTGCTCTACGTGCTATAATCAATCCAGGCGATGAAGTCATATATCATGAACCCTGTTATGTGAGCTATTCCCCCTCAATCGCTCTTGCACATGGCGTACCAGTAGCTGTGGAATGCAGCGCCAAAACCGAATTTAGCGTAACAGCCAAAGCCATAGAGAAAGCTATCACAGAGAAAAGCAAGATCCTAATCCTGAATTTCCCCACCAATCCCACGGGTGGCACAATGATTCGTGAGGAATTACAGGCAATCGCCAATCTCGTTATCAAACACAACCTTGTCGTTATAACTGACGAAATTTATGCGGAGCTCACCTTCGAAGGTGAACATGTGAGTATAGCCAGCCTACCCGGCATGCAGGAACGAACAATATTATTGCACGGTTTCTCAAAGGCCTACGCAATGACAGGATTCCGCATTGGTTTTAGCTGCGGCCCACAGCCCTTAATTGGAGCTATGACACGCATCCACCAATACTCGATGCTTTGTGCCAGCATTGTCAGCCAAGAAGCAGCACTCGAAGCCCTACGCAATGGCGAGGAGCCAATGCTTGATATGCGTGAAGAATATCGACAACGCCGCAACCTCATGGTGAGTGCCTTAAACGATATAGGATTGGAGTGTCATTTACCTCGTGGATCTTTTTATGCATTCCCAAGCATTCAATCGACAGGTCTCGATGCCAACACTTTCGCCACGCAACTTCTGGAGACTGAAAATGTCGCAGCTGTACCCGGCACGGCTTTTGGCGATTGCGGGGAAGGTTTCCTGCGTTGCTGTTTCGCAGCAGGCTTCGACCAAATTGAACAGGCTCTCGAACGCATCAAGCGGTTCGTCTGCAATACAAAAAAAGGCTGAGGTAGACTCAGCCTTTTTATACAATTACAAACCCTCGAATGTTAGCGGAGTAATTGCTTCTCAAGATAGTGAACCGTCTGGCGAACATTCGCGTCAATCTCCATACGATCTTTTACCAATCGACACGCATGAAGCACAGTCCCGTGATCTCGCCCACCGAATGCCTCCCCAATCGCACTTAGGGAATGCTCTGTGAGCTGTCGAGAAAGAAACATCGCAATCTGCCTTGGAAAGGCAATGTTCTCTGGGCGACGTTTACTGGTCATGTCAGCCATACGCAGATCAAACTTTTCGGCCACCTTCTTCTGTATCACCTCAATTGTTATAGTATGACGACCCTCTTCCTGAAGAATCTCACGCAAGAGATTTTCTACTACATCACTGGTAAGCTGTTTTCCTGTAAGGTGCGCATAGGACGCCACGCGAATAAGTGCTCCCTCAAGACGGCGAATATTGGTCCGAATCCGATTCGCGAGAAACGACAGAACATCCTCTGGAATCTCAACACCCATGGTCTTTACCTTATTCCGTAGAATAGCAAGCCGGGTTTCCACATCCGGCGGCTGTAAATCAGTTACTAAGCCCCACTCAAAACGACTTACGAGGCGATGCTCAAGGTTTTGAATTTCACTGGCAGGCCGATCGCAGGTGAGCACAATTTGCTTATGAGCCTCATGCAGGGCGTTGAACGTATGGAAGAATTCTTCTTGGATTCGCTCTTTTCCAGCCAAAAATTGTATATCATCGATCAAAAGCACATCGGTCTGACGATATTTCTTTCTAAATTTCACGAGCTGATTCTCCTGGATGGCCGCGATGTACTCGTTTGTAAATTTTTCAGAGGACACATAGGACACCTTAGCAGTTTTCTTGCTACCAACCACATGTTGACCTATTGCGTGCAAGAGATGAGTCTTGCCGAGACCTGTCCCACCGTACAAAAAAAGTGGATTGTACGCCTTTCCAGGTTGCTGAGCCACAGCCATAGCAGCGGCATGAGCAAAACTATTATTATTACCAACAACAAAAGTGTCAAAAATGTTACGTGGATTAAAAACCAAATCACCATCACTAACCTTCTTCGTGGAGGAAGACTTCTCTCGCGTAAGTTTGGCAGGAGCTGAGACTTCCGCACCGCCTTCGGCCACCTTAAATTTGATTTTCAATTTACGACCACTAGCTGCCGCCAGTGCGTCCTGTAACAACTCAAGATAATTATCCTTTAACCAAACTTCCGAAAACTCATTCGGCACCTCAAGGGTAATAGAAGACTGATTCAACGAAACTGGCTGTACCGTGGAAAACCACAGATTGTACGTCTCAGTGTTGAGGAGCGTTCGGATTTGATCGGTGGTTTGGTTCCAAATTTTATCGACAGTCGCCTGCATCGTTATTGTTTAAGCATCAAAGTTTTAAATTGTTCGTTCTAATATCGTCCTAGTGGACTCGCACCAGCTTGCCAGAAATTAACAGGCAAAATCCCCTTCTACAGGGGGTGTCAGCAAAAACCGACTAGATGTCCACAGGCAAAAACAAAAAACTCGCCAAAGGGCAACGCGTCTAAGCAAAGAGCCGCAAAGCTCAGAACTGCCGGGGCGCGAGAAAACGTTTACGGCAAAGCCGATGCCCGTTCCACGTGAAGCTATTAACTTTTGTTCACGCATTGTTCACACAGCTCCTTACTGCTTGACAGACAATCTACAACCGCATCAGTCATTCTTTTATTAAAAAAATCATTTTAAATATAAATGTCACTAAAGCTAACAATGCTTAAACTGAGATCATACAATAGTTCCGTCGGCATGAATCATGCATTAAGCTTTCCACCGCAAACCCATCCATTTTGTCATTCACAATTTTTTTATTACCCTGCGAAGGCCCAATCACTTTCTCGTTTTTCAGTTCGAAGGTTTGATTGATGGAACAATGATGTCTCATTCGCGTAACAGGTTGCGGCCACATGTTAGCAATCTCTCAATGAGTGTCCACCGAGAATCTGATTTTTAGAAAAATAAATTTCGATCTTTTTGTTAGATTTAGTTTTGACATGAATTGAATTGTACGCTCGACACTAACGCACCAAGCCCTCTATATCAGAGACCCAATGGGTTGGGTCTATCGCAACTGCCTTCGACCACTGCTATTCATGCAGGAATCGGAAGCTGCACACAACCGTGTCATAAAAGGTCTCGCTGTATGTGGAAGACTACCCATATTCCCAACTCTAACCGATACGATATACGGGGCGCCCGATTTGCCGGTAAAATTCAACAAACTTAAATTTCCAAACCCGATTGGCTTGGCTGCTGGAATGGACAAATACGCTATGGCGGTACCCATGTGGGAACGCCTCGGATTTGGTTATACCGAACTGGGTGGAGTAACAATGCATGCCCAATCAGGTAATTCTTCACCGAGGATGTTTCGTGCGATCAAAGATCACGCCCTTGTTAATCGTATGGGATTCAACAACCCAGGAGCTAAAGCTGTGGCCAAAACGTTGCAGCAATGGCGTGAGCTGAGCCTATGGCCAGCACACCCCATTGGGATCAATCTTGGAAAATCTAAAACCACCCCCATTGAAGAAGCAGCTCAAGACTATGCATTTTCCTTTAACGTTCTAAAAAATCTAGCGGATTTCTTTGTTGTTAATATCAGCTCCCCCAACACTCCAAATCTGAGGAAGTTGCAAAACAAGAGTGAACTCGACAAAATACTGAAAACCTTACGCAGTGATGACGACAACAGTACACTCTTCATAAAGATCGCACCTGATCTCACTGATGAAGCTATCGACGATGTGCTGGAGCTGGCAATCAGCCATTCCCTTGCCGGTATCGTCGCTACCAACACGACCGTTACACGACCTGAATCCGGCAATACACAATGCCAAAACGCCTACAATGAAGATGGCGGACTGAGCGGAGCACCCTTAAGGAAACGGAGCACCCAGATTATTTCACACATTCACCGTAACACCAAAGGCAACCTACCCATTATTGGAGTAGGTGGCATTTTCAATACCAACGATGCCTGGGAAAAGATCACCGCAGGTGCCAGTTTATTACAGATTTATACCGGGCTCGTTTATGAAGGTCCTTCAATTGCAGGGAACATTGTCAGAGGCTTGAAAAAGCGCATGGAACAGGAAGGGGTAAAGCACGTGAAAGACCTAGTCGGGGCAGCAAATTAACCCAACTTCCTATTTTCCACCAACGCAATGATACGAGCACTGGTTTCTTGAGGCGACTCTCCAGAGTTATTAATTACCAAAGCTCCATCAGCCACAACCAACGGAGCTGTCTTACGGGTACTATCACGCTGGTCTCTTGCGGCGAGATTCTCCTCGATTCCATCTGCATCTCGCCTTGCCTGCCGTTCGTCAGCTGAAGCATCCAAATAAAACTTATGTGGAGTTTCGGGGAAAATATTTGAGGTGATATCACGACCTTCCATTACGAGATCACCAAAATCGACACAAGATCTCTGACGCTCCTTCATCCACTTACGGACATAGGGGACTTGAGCCACATAACTCACAACTTTACTGACCTCACTAGAACGAATTTCCTGTTCTGGAAAATACCCATCGACCTCCAGCCACACGCTATTTTCACGTTTGACCAATTTTGCCGGCCATTCTCGACACAGGGCCTCAACCGCTGCCATATCCGTCACGTTCGTTCCCTGATTTAAAGCATGCCATGCTAGTGTGCGGTACATGGCCCCAGTATCGACGTAGACATATCCTAACTTAGCCGAAATGATACGAGCATTGGTGCTTTTGCCACTTGCACTTGGTCCATCAATAGCAATCACAATAGATTGAGCGTCACTCATGTCGCAAATAGTTCCTCACCAGACAAAGATCGACCAGTGGCATTCTGAATCACCACTCCAAGACCTTTTGGGGGAGCAGCAGTAAATTTCTGGAAATAATTAGGGAACGTTTTTTTTACGCAAGCCGGGTTCCGAAGTCGAATCCCTCGCACCTTGATTCCAAGCATTCCAAAACACATGGCCATGCGATGATCATTATAGGTTTCAATTTCCGCTCCATGCAGACCGGGTGAAGGCTCCACGTGCAAGGTCTCCCCTTCTTCGCGAATAACCGCACCGCATTTAGTTAATTCAGTGCGCAATGCTTCAACCCGCTCACACTCCTGCACTCGCAACCGACCAAGGTCTGTAAAACTAATGGGCCGATCAGCCAGCGGAGCGAGAACTATGGACGTCATTATGCTGTCACCCAAATCCGTTTGCCGGGACACCTCTCCTCGTCCAGAAATAAACTGGGGAAACTCTGCATCAATCTGCCACCCAGTGGTGGGCCAGTTAGCCACCTTCACATTTAAACCCAAATTGTTTGCCCCGATAAAATAACTACCATTGGAAGCATCAGGTTCAATAGAAAAAGTGCCGCCAAATTTTGGGAACTCTTTTATGAGTTCTCGTGTCATCCTGACGTAAGACTCCTCGTCTGGGTTGGCTCCAGCAAAATCCAATGACCAACCGCCTGCGTCACTGCAAAGCAGCAAGGCACTGGCAAATTGTGAGCTTTCTCGTAAGCTTACCTGACATGAGGCCCTACGTGGACCGACTCCATGAATAACTGCGGGCAATTTGTCATCATCAGCCTCCACCTGATAGCCCAACATACGCAAACTCTGAAACAGCTCAGACTGAGGGCGCTCGTGCATACGATCTATCCCACGCAATCTAACCGATCCATTCCCTAGGCAGAGAAAAGCCGCTAAAAAGCGTGCTGCAGTACCTGCGTTACCTACAAAAACTTCCTCGGGCATTGTTGGGATTTGACCGCCTTCTCCCTTCACAACGATGGTGCGATTACATCGCTCAAGCGGGTCATCACTCACACTTACTGAAAAACCCATCGCGAGCAGGGCCTCAACCATAATTTGCGTGTCTTCACTCCAAAGCGCCCCAGTGAGGGTTGTTTCACCCTTAGCCAAGGCGGCAAGAATAAGAGTACGGTTGGTAATACTTTTGGATCCGGGTACGGTAATATGTGAGGTAACCGACGTAGTCTGCGGCAAAATTTCAATAAGATCTGGCAACGGCATTATTTTTTCCCCTCACCCTCCAGCCACTGATCGCGTGAAGCCTTGCTTTCCTTAAAAAATTTCTCCAACGCATCCGCATCCTTCTGGGTCAATGCCGCCTTCAATTCACTCAATTCAACCTGCAAATCATCGATAGCCTTTTGGATCGCTTCGGCATTGGTAAGTGCAATATCGCGCCACATCGTGGGCGAACCGGATGCCAACCGAGTAGTATCGGCAAACCCGGTTCCAAAAAAATCCGATTCCCCAGCACATGGCTTGCACAGAACGGCGTTAACCAATGCACTGGCCACCACGTGCGGCAAATGGCTCGTACGAGCAACAATTTCATCGTGAGCCTCAACAGTAAGATTCACTAACCTACCACCGAGCGCGCTCCAAAACTCATTTACTTTCACTACAGCCTCAGTATCACTTTGCTCAGTAGGTGTTACCGCGCAAGTTGCCCCCTCGAACAAATTCGCACTGGCATTAGCAACTCCAGTTTTTTCGGAACCACACAACGGATGACTGCCAACGAAGCGCGATAATATTGGCTCCACCTCCTGAATCACGCTAGCTTTCACACTGCCCACATCGGTAACCACTGCTTCAGTAGAAAGGAGGGGTTTGATTTGAGTAGCCATATCTTTCATCCCTCCGACAGGAGTACACATTACAACCAATGAAGCTTCAGTTACTGCTTCTGTTAGATCCTGTGTAGCTTCATCGACCGCCCCAATGGAAAGGCATTCATCGATACTTTCAACACGCCGCACAAATCCGGTGACGCAGCCAGCTAGTCCCCGTTTTTTGACGGCCAGCCCCACTGAACCACCCAATAGGCCCACCCCAATCAAAGTTATTTTCGGAAGTTCCACAGAAGGGGATAATGCGTCCACACTCGCCGTTCTCAAAGCGGAAAGTTACCGAATAGCCTCACGAACGCGGTCTATTACCACTTCTGGAAGGTGAGGTTCTTCGCCAATTGCCTTGGCATACCAAACCAACTTTCCCTTTCGTTCAGTTGGATTACGCCAAGTTGGTTGATTCGACTCCATTCGCTCTTTAACGCGATCTGCAGGTTCACCCAACAGAACCGGAATATCTTCAACAGTGTGTAATCCATCGGATATAAAGAAAGGTACGATGACAATATATCTGGCTTTGGTAAGCTCATAGCAATCACTGATCAGTGGGGGTTCCTCCATAAATGCAGCAAACACCTCGGAATATTCATCTCGAGCACGAATTAATTCGACCTGATCCTCAATAGCCTTGCGTGAATTGGCATTCTGTCGTGTCCCGTGCCCTACAACAATCAGTGTAGTTTCGCTAGGACGAGGCTCATGAGGGAACGGATGTCGCCCCACAATATCAACTGCCTTGGCAACAATAACGTCGGTCATAGAAGAATGGGTGCCCACTGGCTTGCAATATATGAGTTCTTTCCCCCTGACTTTGCTTTTTCTGGAATAATTAGATTCAGACTTGGCGCACAACCCCAAATCAAAAGGGATAATCTCTTCGGTGAATTGCCCTTCACTTATAGTGACTGGCACAACAAATACCCTCTGAGAATTCACTAAATTAGGTACTCCCTCGATCCTGGGCTCCTCCAGCTTGAACGCACAGACTACTTCAGAAAAAATAGATTGGTCCCGAATCGTCTCTGCCAATGCTCTAGCCGAGGCGCTAGACTGGGCATTAACGGTGCTTCCATGAGCAATTAAAATGAGCGCATCATTGGCAAACTCGTTATCCATCAGCGGAAGCAGTCTCGCACGTCATCACCCGATAAGCAAAGGACACTCACAATCACGGCAAATTGAAGCAAAATAGTACGTGCACGTATTATTTAGGTTGATTTTCACAGTGTTTTTGAGATATTTGGCTGGTGTTTGGGAAATTAATTTGCCGCCAATATAATGAGCACAACGGCTGAACCTCCAGTTCCTAATAAACCGCCCTTGGAAAGCCAAACGACGGTGGGCAACTATTTTGTGTCCAATTACCCTCCTTTTTCATTCTGGAAAAAGGAAGATGTACACGAAATTAGCACAGCCATGGACCGGGCTCCAAAAAATGACACTCCATTAGGTGTGTATTGCCACATTCCTTTCTGTCGTAAGCGATGTCACTTCTGTTATTTCCGCGTATACACGGACAAAGATTCTTCAGCGATAAAGAGCTATTTGGATGCAATGCTCAGCGAATTAGAGATTTATTCCAAAAAACCCTTTATTGGCGGACGCAAACCCAGTTTTGTCTATTTTGGCGGAGGTACTCCCAGTTATCTTTCCAGTAGTCAACTTCATCACCTTACAGAAGGGATGAAATCATTGTTACCTTGGGATGAGATCAAGGAAGTAACCTTTGAATGCGAACCAGGCACCCTTACAGAGCAGAAACTCCGAACCATACACGAAATTGGAGTCACGCGCTTAAGTTTGGGAGTAGAAAATTTTGATGATCACATTCTTGAAATTAACGGACGAGCACACAGGGGAGGAGAGATTGACCGGGCCTATGGGTTTGCTAAGGAAATCGGTTTTGAGCAGATCAACATAGACCTTATTGCCGGCATGCTTGAGGAAACAGAAGCTAACTGGCAGGCATGCGTTTCAAAGGCTATCGAGATGGGGCCAGACAGCATAACCATCTATCAAATGGAGGTCCCCTACAACACCACCATCTACAAGCGTATGAAACAGGAGGGCAAGCTGGCGGCTCCAGTAGCCGATTGGGAAACCAAACGCCGCTGGACTGACTATGCCTATAATGAACTGGAAAAAAATGGCTATACCGTAACGAGCGCCTATACAGCAGTGAAGGATTCATCTCGTGTTACCTTCGAGTACCGTGACCAGCTTTGGGCCGGCGCGGATTTACTTTCTGTTGGAGTAGCCTCCTTCGGGCACATCGGAGGCACCCATTACCAAAACCACCATGACTTTGATCCCTATATTGAACAGCTTAATGAGGGCTCTCTACCTATTTACCGCGCACTCACACCAAGTGATGATGAACGCTTGATCCGCGAATTTATACTGCAACTTAAGCTGGGCTCAGTCAGCCTGAAGTATTTCACTGAAAAATTCGGTACCAACCCTGCTGAACGGTTTGCTGAACCTCTACAACGGATTTCAGACTGGGGCTTTCTCCAGATCGAAGGAGATAGCGTAAATATTAACCGAGAAGGTTTATTGCAGGTTGACCGGCTCCTTCACGAGTTTTTTCTACCCGAACACCGCAACGCTCGTTACGCCTAATGACTCAAATTGTTGAACATATCCCTCTGGAGCAAGCCGCCAAACCTCTTCTGGATTTTTATAGCCGTGCCGGTGAGTCCGCGCCTGAACTAATTGCCATTAATGGCAAAGAGATGCCTGAGCCATATCGAGAACTACTCGTTCACGATGATGACATGACGCCGACGCTTGAAAAATTTCACGGTGAAAGAATTCATCTACGACTAATCGGAAGAGAACAGAGCGAAAACTCGTATGTGCGCGAAGTGGTGCTGGAAGCCGGACCAGCAAACAAACCTGTTGAATTTGGAGCCATCGCAATTCATCTGAAGCACTTCCCGAAACATTCACAGCAATTAATTTTGGGTGAGAGTGTCCCTTTGGGCACTATTCTTGGCAGCCACAACATCAAGCATCAGAGCCATCCTCAAGCCTATTTCAAGGTGCAATCAGACCCCTTAATTACCGAGGCCTTTGGGTTGTCAAAATCAACAGGGCTCTATGGTCGCTGTAACGTTCACAAAGATTTGGAAGACAATCATTTGGCGGAAATAGTAGAGATTTTGCCACCAGCATAACATATGAGATATTAATGTGATGAAAAGAGACTCTTTTGACGCAATTGTAATTGGGGCGGGGCCAGCCGGTGCTTCCGCAGCAAGTATTTTGGCCGAAAACGGACGGAAGGTATTGATTCTGGAACGAGAAAAGTTCCCACGTTACCATATTGGTGAATCGCTCATCCCTTTCACCTATCACCCTCTAGAACGTCTTGGCATGATCGACCAATTAAAGAAGTCGGCGTTTACCAAGAAATACAGTGTTCAATTTATTTCCCCGGACGGCGATGCCAGCCAGCCCTTCTACTTCTTCAATCGCTATGATCGGGAAACCGTCGCTCAGACTTGGCAAGTGATGCGTGCAGACTTTGACCTGATGCTTCTAAATAATGCCCGTGAACAAGGTGCGGTAGTTATCGAGGAAATCACTGTCAAGGAGCTGATCTGGGATGAAGACAAAGTTGTTGGCGTAAAAACCATCGACAAAGATGGAAGGGAAAATAATTACTACGCTGCCATCACATTTGACGCCACAGGCAAAGAGGCCTTTAGCGCAACACGTAACGGATGGCGTGAACGTGACCCTTACCTTAACAAAGTCGCTGCCTGGGCCTACTACGAGGGAGCCATCCGGCAAGAGGGCGTCGACGAGGGGGCAACTGTGGTTGCTTTTGTTCCGGAGAAAGGTTGGTTTTGGTGGATACCTCTACATGATAATCGAGTCAGCCTGGGAATTGTGGCCGAAGGTAAATATCTTTCACGGGGAGGAATACGCAACCCTCAGGAAATGCTCGAACGCGAAATTGATAACAACAAGTGGGTGAAGGAAAACCTTGGCCCGGCCAAACGAATTTCTGAATTCTATATTACCAATGAATATACTCATCACTCTCGCCACTGCGGCACTGAAGGCCTCGTTCTAATTGGCGACGCATTTTGTTTCCTAGATCCGGTGTTTTCGAGCGGCCTGATGCTTGCGCTAAAGAGTGGCGTAATGGCTGCTGATGCAGCAGAAGAAGCATTCCAAGCCAATGATCTTTCACCTGAACGATTTACCGAATACTCAACCACACTACGAGAAGGTATTGAGAATATGCGGAAGCTTTGTTACGCATTTTACAACGAAAACTTCAGTTTTGCCGATTTGGTAAAGAAATACCCTGATATTGCCGGGGATGTCACCGATTGCCTTTCTGGTGATGTGAACAAGGATTTTACCCGCCTCTTCAATTGTGTTGAAGATTTCTGTGAAGTGCCAGAGGTACTGGATTTGGGGCGCCCTCTTACAACACAAAAAACACCTCAGTTAGCTTAGAGAAATCCAACCTACCACAATGCCAAAACACGAATTCAACATCACTCGGATGGTAGAGTTTAACGAGACGGACATGGCTGGTATCGTCCATTTTTCAGTGTTTTTCCGCTATATGGAATATGCAGAACATGCCTTCTTCAAATCTTTGGGAAGCTCCATCGTGGATCCAGAACTCGCAGTTGGTTGGCCTCGTGTACATTGCAGTTGCGATTACAAAAAACCACTTAAGTTCGATGACGAATTTAACATTCAACTTCTTGTTACGGCCAAAAAGAGTAAATCCATGAGCTACCAGTTTCGTTTTTCAATTGAAAATACAGAAATAGCTAAGGGAAATATTACGGCGGTCTGTGTTCAGCGTAATGAGGAGGGTGTAATGAAAGCTACGAACATTCCCACCAAGATTGCTGACCTCATTGAAGTCGCCCCTGCGGATAAGTTGGCCGATTAACATTTGAAGCCGGCACAATCGAACTCTAGAGTCACGAAAATTATGGCAACTGTAACTGGTATTCCTTGGTACGTATGGGCTCTACTCACCGTCATATGTTGGGGCACTTATGGTGTTTGCATGCACACCGGATCGACAAATATGGAGAGCAAGGAGCATGGTCGCATTATGGCCTTCCTATGGGTGGGATTGGCTTACTTCCTTACAGCAGTTATTGCTCCCTTGATTATACTAAAAATCAAGGGTGGCCCAATTGACTTTTGGGCCTATCCGGATAAGGGGTGGAAATGGTCCCTTATCGCTGGAATCCTGGGAGCAATAGGGGCCTTAGGGGTTTTACTGGCTTTTGGTGCATCGCCCAATCCACCGATCTATGTGCCGGTCATTATGTCCATCATTTTTGCTGGAGCCCCAATAGTGAATGCTGTGGTTAACACCACCAAAGAGGGTAATTGGTCCTATGTTAAAGCACCCTTTATTTTGGGAATTATTTTAGCGGCCGTTGGAGGGTATCTGGTCACCAAGAATCCACCAAAACCACCAGCAACCACCGAGAAAGTGGCGACCCCAGCGGAAACAGAAAAATCAGCGGATGAAAATAAGGAAAGCTAAAACCATTTAGGTTTTCTCTTCATCTGAATTAGAATCCTCATCGTCTTCAGCGCCAGTATCAGACACTGGAGCAGATGTTTCTTCCTCTTCGATTTCATCGTCTTCAGAAGAATCTGATTTGCCCTCATCTTCGTGATCAGCGAATTGTGGTTCCGGCAGGTGACCGGAAACAATGTATCCCGCCAGAAATAACAATCCACCAACCGCTGCTGCAGTATAAGCCATTTTCTTTGGAACAGTAAAATCTTCCGGCCAAAATGATGCCGCTGCGATAGTGGTCGAAATCCACGCAAAACTAGTCCCTATCAACCGACCACCTATGTTAGCCGCAAAACTTTCACCTGTTCCACGCAAGTGAATGGGAAAAAGCTTTGGAAGCATATTCCCCCAAAACGTAAACTGACCGACAACCAAAAAACCGCAAAGGAACATACCTATATAGGCAGCCTGCAAGCTATTGGTGATTAGAAAGGCAAAGGTCAACGGCAGGATAATTATGCCCGGCAATTGAAACAATCGGAGCACTTTGCCAGTAGAAGCACCTTTCATAGCACTGATGATTTTTGAACAAACAAACCAAATCGGCACTCCGATCGCTCCACCAAATAAAAGCCCTTTCCCTGCTCGGATAAAATGCTCGCTAAGTGTTCCTTGAAAACCAGCCACCCCTTCCAGAACTAAAAAGACTGCCAACTGCGTCCATCCCACAAAAGCCCACACATTAGTAGTTCCTCGGGCAATAATGGTAATAACAAATAAAGCCATAAGTGCGCGCCCATATAATCCTCCTACTTCTTGTACTTTTGTGACTTTTGCTGCCGCTTTCTGCTCGGCTCCCTTACTCGCCAAAACACCTGCAATCTTCACAGCCTTTTCTGGCTTGTCCGCTTCAGCAGCAGCAGCAGTTGCCTTTTTACTTGCACTCTTAGCTGCCTCTACCACCTGCGGGGTCTCGGGGATAATCAAACGCATCTGCTGCAGCGACCCGAAGGCAGCACCATAAGCCAATGCGAAAAGTATTGTGGCAACAATTGTAGTTTTAAGTAACTGAGGGGAAAATAACTCACCAATGCTTGCACGTTTGAGCTCCCCTGCATCCTTCTTCTTCTGCCATTGAGGCGACTCCGGCAGGAATGGGCGAATTATGATAAGTGGGATTGCCGGAATGAGCCCACTCATCAGAGTATACCGCCAGACTGATTCACTGGTCTCAGGGATTTGCCCCAAAATTGAGCCAAAAAATCCCATCAGCCATGATCCAATGGGCATTCCTATTATACTTAATCCACCTATAAATTCACCAACTGCGGGCAATTTTCCCTGAAGAGCCAAACTAGCCAACGCTCCATTAACAATAGCTACCGTGAGCCCACCTACCGAGGAGAAAGCCTGCGTATAGCCCAATACTTTCTCGCGTTGCACCGGGTTAGGAAAGAGTTCTGCCAACCAAGCAACCGCAGCTACGAACTCAACACAAACTCCGATAAACACCAAGCAACGGAAGAAAAGAAGTTGCCATGGGTTAACACAGAAACCGGCACAAAAGGCAGCAAAAGCATAAAGTAATATACTGAAGGTAAGAACTCTCCGACGGCCTAATTTATCAGTCAACCAACCTCCCATCAGGCCAAAAATTCCACCAACAATCGCTGGAATAAAAAACAGCCTTCCAACCCATGTGAGAAATTCAGGTGTTCCTGGCTTTATCCCTGCCATATCCAATAGGGCAGACTTTGCAATAAGTGGGAGCATCAAAAGCTCGTAGATATCGAAAAGAAAACCAATGGTAGCAATTACACAAATAAGCCATTGGGTACGGGTGAGTTTCAGGCCTGAATCAGAACTCATGGAGTTTTTATATGCTTAATAAATGCAGGTTAAACAAGTTTATTATGAGAGTCCTAAACCTTCATGATCCTAAAGCCTTCTGATAAAGCTCCAGGAAATCGGCGGCCGCGATGTCTCGAGGATTAAAACTCGCGGTCCATTGACCAGCAGCTTCCTCAGAAAGTTCCTCGAGTTTGTCTGGTTTCACACCACAATCAACTAGAGCTCGGGGCATTTGGGCCTCATCCATCATCGATTCCAAGGTCTCGGCTAAAAGCTCATAAGGCATTGACCCATTATCAGCACAAATAGCCGTCCCGTCGATGAGATCGGCATATGCTTCAGCCGTGATCTTGTCCTTACTATTAAACCGCACGACGTGGGGAAGCATCATGCCAACAGCATGACCGTGAATAACGCTAAAATGAGCCGTCAACGGGTTTGCTGCAGAATGCGCGGCACCCAACATACTATGCTCGATTGCTGTACCTGCAAAAGCTGCCCCAAGGAGCATTCTTCCGCGGGCATCAATATTTTCCGGGTTCTTAAGCAGGGCTGGAAAACTCTCACTGAGTAAACCAAAAGCAATCTTTGAATATTGCTGCGATGTTTCGTTGCGTTTACGTGTTACAGCTGATTCCACAGCGTGAGCCACAGCATCAATACCAGTGCAAGCGGTTACTCGAGGTGGCTGTGAAAGAGTCAGTTCTGGATCCAGAATGGCTACTTTCGCCATCGCCTTAGGATCTCCGCAGGCCATTTTAGCATGAGTCACAGCATCGGAAATTAGCGCAAAACTCTGACACTCACTTCCTGTCCCAGCGGTAGTGGGAATGGCAATCAATGGCAGCATAGGCTTAGAAGCCTTCCCCACACCCCAGTAATCCTTCATTTCTCCACCGTTGGTGAGAATGAAATTACATCCCTTGGCAGTGTCCATGGAGCTTCCTCCTCCTAAGCCAATGATAAAATCAATCTGTTCAGCCTTCGCCAATTTAGCACAATCAGTGACACATTTGGTAGTCGGGTTTTCTTTAGCCTGATCATAGATGAAAACCTCTAATTTAGCTGAATCTAAACTTGAGGAAACTTTATCAACATGCCCTGCTGAGCGAATTCCCGGATCTGTAACCAGTAGCACCTTGTTAGCTCCATATTCGGCTGCCAACTCACCTGCACGTCCAACTTCCCCATTGCCATAAATCAATCGCAGATGAAGTTGACTATCAAAAGTCGATTGCTCAGCCAGTCTGGCAGGGGTACTCATAAGCAAACTTGGACGTTCTTCGTAATCTAGTCTTTTCAGCTTGCATTACATAAACGCTGAAGCCGCTCATCCGGGGTCTGGTAAGCACGCGCGCGGAAGAGAAAGTCTACAATACTTCCCTCATGTGGCTGTAACCAATTTAGCGCAATCGTAGGCAGAGGGCCTATATTCAAGCGATCAATATTCGTTGCATCTGTTAGTTGGGCTGCCCAAGCCTCATCATTGGTAATAGCCGAAGCCACGAGAGTCCCACCGATCTTTTCGATCATTTTTTCCTGTGGGCAATTGACCACGCTGGTGAATGGGAACATATATTCGGTATTGGACATCTTCAGATCAGGTGAATCACAGTGCAGGATGGTAGGGCGTATATAATCACAACGCTCCATCTGCACCAAACGATCGCCATACTTGGCCGTAACGTGAGTAGTCCCAGATTCTTCACACCCTTCTTCAATCATACCCCATACTGCCTCTGCTTGATTTGGCACGGTAAAAGCCGCCAATCCAGCTTCCGGATCCGTTGGATCCTTAACATCATAATTGCCAACCTTTTCAGCCAGAGCTTCAGCAATTTCCTCGGTGTGGCGCGAAGCCCATACTCCCGAACAATTGATACATCCTCTCCCGCTATTCTTATAAACGCTGTCGGCCATGAGATCAATGTAGTCCTCCCATTGATCAACAACATCATCACCCAAGAGAATTTTACTATAACCAGGGCCATGCACCTGTACCTCTTCATTGCCAGCATAGTTTTTAACAGTCTGGGTGCTTCCAAAAATCATTACACGGTTGCAACGTGAAACCGTTTCAGCTCCCATATCAGGTCCTCCGGGATAAATCCCCATGCACTCCTTAGGCACTCCGGCCTCAGTAAATGCAGCAAACATCCGGTACGGAGTCCATGGTTCTTGGGGGCCGGGCTTAAGGATTAAGCCAATCTGCATTGGAATAACAGGCATCCAAAGAGTGTGGACCCCTGGCGAATTGCTGGGAAGAACCATGCCAAGAACTGGCGATTGTGCCTGATAGCTCACCGGCACACCGCGATCCTCTACACCGAATCCCCTCTCCAAAATTGAAATATCCAACCCACGTGTGAGTGCATCTAGAATCTGATCCATGTTGTTCAACACAAAATGATTCTTTTCCATGTTGAACTTACACATGTGCTCCGGCAAACCCGTGGAAGCTGATTGCTGACGTGCAAAATCATCCGGTGATTGCTGCCCATCCCCTAAAGGAAGCGTGGCATTGAGATACAAGTCACCAGCCTTTTTCATCATTTCCACCAGATCTTTAATTGGTATCTCTCGTAATACCTCACGAGCACGTGCTGCCTTGCGCATGTCACGTGCCAAAAGACCCGGGTTCGCTTGACCCACCTTAGCCAACACCTCACCGGTGCGATGATGAATCACCTCATCAGTCTCAAGGCTCTCATAAGGTTCACCCCAACGTAAAACTGGAATATTAATCATAGTCAGATTTTTGTCTTAAATTAGTTTTAATACACACCCTCTACAATTTTCTTGGTAAGTGCACCGAAAGGCCGCACTTCCGCCACACCATCCCACGGGTAGATATCTATAGGAGCACGCCGAATGGCCTCGTCCCTTTCTAAAAAGCGGGGCATAAAGAATTCTTTTGTCAGTGTCGTAAGCTCCACACGGCCCCACTGCTCGTAATCTACTGGCTCATCAGTAACATCAGGATTTACCACCCGCAGTACTGCTCGAGGCTGCGGCGCATAGTAGGTGATAGAATATTTATCCTCAGAAGTAAGAGGCTTATGCTTGGCCAGTCCCATTAACGTATTGCCATAAGTAGGGACGAATCCGATTTTGTTCTCCAGCAACTCTTCACAAAGAAATCGTGTGTATTGAGGATCCATAGTCGTACCACCGCAGAACACCCCTCGTACCCCGCTTTCATATAAGCTTCCTCCTTCTTCCTCACAACGCTCGGCAATGCTCTCCAATAGTTTTGGAGTGGTGAAAAGTGCACTCACTTTTCGGTGTTTCATAATCGTAGTTGCTTGATCAACCACGTGTTCCATATAGGCCTTTGCTTGATCAAACTGTTTTTCACCTATCAGCCTCTTTACCCAGCGCGGATCCAAATCAACGAAATAACAGGAGCACCCACGCACATTTGCCAAGTGTTCTATGGCAAGCCGAAGACGCCGGGGTCCGGTTGGGCCCACCATGAGCCAGTAATGGTTACGAGGAAATGCCTCGTCATCCAAAGTGTCGGAGAACTCACTGTAATCCACCTTGTAATCATTCCAGCCAATTCGTTGCTTGGGCATTCCGGTGGTACCACCCGTTTCGAAAATATTAAACGGCTGGCCTTCAAATTCCTGGGGAACCCAGACTTCCGGCTGAAGATCGCGCAACCATTCATCTTGAAAATGAGGAAACTTCGCAATGATATCGTCAAAGCTCTTAATATCTTTGACCGGATCCCAACCAGCTTCTTTGGCCCAATCTAACCAAAACGAACAACCGGTTTCTGGCGAAAAATGCCACTTCACAATATCCACCGCGTGCGCATCAAGTTGCGCCTTCGCCTCTGTAGTTTTTTGTTCCAGTTCTGCCATAAAGTCTCTCCTGTGTAGCGGGGGCACCATGGTCACCCACGTTTTCATTCCCGTCAAACTCGCACCTTATTTAACGCGAATTATTGGGAAAAAATTTATTTATTTTCCGCTCTTCTGGAGCCTTGCTTAATAACGATCCAACAATCATAGCTACTGCAGATAAAACCGTAAGTGGCGCCATCGGGAGCATTCCCAGCACAGTGTAGCCCTTGTCCGCACCGTAGCCAGAATCCTTGAACCAAAGAATCCAAAGCACCGCTGTCATTGCGATACAAGCGTAAGCCCCCATTACGCTGGCGCGCTTCCAATACAAAGCAGCAAACACAATCGGAAAGAGGGCGGTAAAGCCACTAAAGCACCAAATTCCCAAATTAAACACGCTGGCTGTTTTCATCAACACTAGTGAAAGTAAATAAGCTGCCACCACCACGCCGATAACAAAACATCGGGCGATCTTCACCGTATCTTCATCACTGTAGTAATCCTTACCCTTCCAAGGCACCACAATGTCGTTGGTGAACATCGTCCCGAGACAAGCAAACTGAGAATCCAAACTACTCATGATTGCCGCCAATACACCGATCATTAAAAGGCCCGTAAGCCAAGGATTCTGCACCAACTGCCCCACCACGGCCCCGAGTACTGCACTGGGATTTGGCTTATCCGTACCGGGAACCACCGGCACAGCCAGCTCACCCATAGCATGCAACCCTGCGGCCCAAGTACCAATGATCACACACGGCAGCCACACTACCGCGATACAAATCGGATGTCCCACGATCGCCAATCTGAATGTCTTCGCTGATTTAGCTGTAAGCCAATGCTGAAACACGTGTGGGAACATCCCGATACTCAGGGGGATGAACAAATAAGTGATCCAAAGCAGACGCGACATAGAGGGTTTCAATTGTGGTTCCTTCACCTCTTTAGGTTTCTCCATTACCGTTGCCGCGGTTTCTTCGCCCATGTCATTCACCAGTGCTTCCCACGTATCTTTCTCAGTCAGGTACTCCTCGAACTTAGCCTTGGCTTCCTCATGATTGTCTAAAGCCGCTGGATGAACCCCTCGGACCAACCGCTCAGGCTTTACCTGTTCCACCAGCTCGGTGGAGCGCTTCACGTTTTCAAGAAAGGTGCCTGAACCTTTTTCGGTCTTGGCTGCTACGGACTTGGAAATCATAGCGAAGGCCACGATGCCGGTAATCATAAAGACCAGTGTCTGGAATGTATTCGCCCAAGCCGCACTGCGCACGCCACCCAAAAAAACGTAAGTGAGGACAACAGCACAAATCACTAACCCTGTCAGGCGTGGATCCAAACCCGCAGTGCCTTGCATAAATTTGCCAGCGCTAATGATGCCGATAAGCAGATAGGGGATAATAAATAACACAAGCAAGACAAAGAGCACTGTTCCGAGTGTGTGAGATTGAAACCGCTCCCGAAAGAACTGAACCTGGGTAACGTAGCCCAAACGTTTACCAATAGCCCACAAGCGTGTGCCAATGATAAAGAAAACAGACGAATGAACGATCCCACTCCATACGGCCACCGCGCCAAATACAGCCACTCCGGTCGTAAACGCTTTGCCAGTGGAGCCGACCAGCGCAAAACCAGTCATAGTGGTTCCAAAGACACTCATTAACAGCATGAATGGACCGATGGAACGACTGGCGACGAAATAATCCTTACTCGTTCCACGGAAAAGCTTACTGCTAAAGATGCCAAGCCCTAACAGGATGACCAGATAGGCCCCTACCATCCAAAGAGGCAGGCTAGATTGAGTGGCAGAAGCTAATAGATTCATTCACCCGCCCTCCGTTGAGATTGTGAACTGCCTCCCCCATTGCCTCCGCGACCTCTTCCGCCACGATAACGGCGACGGCGTGGACGATCTGATGAATCGCCACTGGATTCAGGGCTAGAGGTTTGCCTGTTTGAAGGTTTGGATTCGCCAGAGTTTTTACCGCCCCCACTCCGTGAACGATTACGTCCACCTCGATCGCGGCCACGACCTCGATAACCACCCGACTCAGCCCAGCGTTCTAATTCCTTCGGCCATGCCTTCCACACTGCGATAAAGGCCACAAAAGCCGTAGCAACAGAAAGGAAGAGCTGAAAACCCACGTTGGCCGGAATGCCGAATTTCACTTCATGTTCCTCGGCCACGAGCCAGGAGAGAAAGTTTTTCTGGTTATCAAGCTCAGCCAAAAGAGGCCAAAAAATCCAGTCTTGGTGAAGCCAGGCAAGTGACACCAAAAGGGCGACGATGAAATATCTCATCTTAATTAAAGCACACTAATAGTGCGTTTTACTTATCAGCCTTCTTGATGGCATATAAGTGGGTTTGGGTCCCCACATACAAAGTACCGTTAGCCACAACGGGTGTGGAGTAAATGGGCACCAACATGTTAGTCTCAAAAAGAGGTTTATCTTCCTTGGGCTTAAAGTTTGCCTTGAGAGGCAAAACTGTCAGGTCACCGTCTTCATCACCGATGTATACCTTGCCATCTGCAATAAATGGACTACTCCACATATGTGCTTTTGTATCGTATATCCAATGCTCCTTGCCGGTTTTTGCATCGAGACAGTAAACATAACCAGTATAATCAGAGGCAATCAAAAGACCGCTATCCGGATCAATCGCACAAGTAGAGATAGTTCTTTGAATTTTGCGATAGTCCCAAACTTTCTTACCCGTGTTCGCATCAAGACACACAAGATTTCCAACACCCTCGCCATGTTCAGGGTCTTGCCCAATGGCAACATAAACATGACCCTTGTAATATGTCGGCGTCGCAATCAATTCACTCGGACCTTCTGCAGCTGGGTACTTAATGTCGTTACCTTCCTTGTCCTTCTTATATTCCTCTGGGTTACAGTCATATTTCCATAAGGCTTTAAACAAATCATACCCGTCCTCATCTTTTTCAAATTTGGTATCAAAGGCATAGAGCACTCCATCGCCTCCGGCAAAAAACACGGCGTCCTTGCCATTGACTTTACCCTTTGACGGACTGGACCAGTTGCAATGCATAATCCGTTCCCCAATCCCTTCGGCTTCCTCGCCAGCCAACGTTCCATCCTTTTTATTGAGAGCAATAACACAGGGGGCCTGCGGCGCCGGAACATTCAAGTGACTCCAGTCTTGCCCATTGGAGGTAGTGCAGAAGAGTAAATCTCCCAAAATCAAAACCGACGAACTAGCAATGTTATGCGGAAAAACCCCGAGTTCCTCACGCAAATCAAAACGCCAAATTACATCCGCATCAGTATCCTTGGGCTCAAGAGGCTCCTTGCCTTTGTCGACCATGAACTTTCCTTCACCTTGAAAACCCTGATTACCATTTTTTAACCCTTCTGTATCAAGACATAGAATCTCGCTCCGGTTGGCCACCACATATACACGATCACCTTCCACTGCAGGACTTGAGCAAATACCCAGATACTCCCAGTCACTCACCTTACCTGCGCCCAATTTCGGCACCGTAAGCTGCCAAATGAGTTCACCAGTCTTTTCATCTAGACAATAAACAATACCACGATCACCAATATGACGTTCATCCCGTGGGCTTTCATTGTTTGTTCCAACAAAAACCTTACCGTTAGATACAGTCGTGTTGCCGTAAGCTTGACTTCCAAGTTTAGCCACCCACTTCACATTGGTGGTGGTATCCATATCGATCTCTTCTGTGCCTTTCTTGAATTTACCCGGCTCAAAGCTCTCAGCGATTCCTTTCTCTGGTGAATAGAGATTGCCATCTCCATTCCCAGACCACACCGGCCAATCCTGACCATTTGAACTTACAGTTTCAGTATCGGAACCCTTTTCTTCGGGGATCGCTACAGGTTTTTCATCATCACTTACCTCGTTCGCGGCAACTGGCTCGGCAGGCGTTGGCAACATTGAAGAGTCTGACTGACCACAATTTGTCTGAGTTACTATAATACCCGTAGCAGCCAAAAGACTTACTGCACCCATTAGAAAAAAAGAGTTACTTTTCATTATTAGAATTAATTCTGTGTGATTTTGATGTTATCGATGTAAACCGGCTTCAGACTCTGGGGAGAAAACCCTATGATACCGGGTGCGCCCAATTTGTGCGCGTTTTTGTGTTTGACCTCGATGGTCCAGTCTACAGGTTCAGCTTCCTCTTTCGGCCATGCCTTAGCCAGAACAACCCCTGAACCATCTGCAGCAACATCCACGCGTGTCTTGAGAGTGTACCACTTATTGGGAGTCCACTTAAATGGGACACTTTCCTTTACGCGTTCGTGATTGGAGCTGACTTCAAGAATCTGCTGATTCCCTATCAAGGTAATAAAGTAACGCTGATTAATTACCCCAACATTACCTTTAATGCGACGGTTGCCATCAGTCATCACGTCAGCCTGCAAGGTGTAATTATTAGATTGTGGATCACCAAAAATGGTGATTGCCCGCTGGAACAAAACCCTATCCAGAGTCTTACGAAAAACTTTGTTACCATCCAGATCACGAACTTCCCATTTTAGCCTAGCTCCTGTCCAAGCCAAGGGCGGATAAGCAAACTTAACTCCATCAGAAGGATGATCCACCTTAAGATCATATCCCTCAAAATCCTGCGTATAAGGAATCTTCGGCAGTATGCGACCTCGCAACAGACCACTCAATTCTCCTGCAGTAGCCTTAAATGCCCCAGCACTGGAAATATTTTCAGCATCAGCAGTTATGGTGTTATTGGAGATGGTCGCCCTCATCTGCGTTTTTACTTTAGCAGTTGGCGGAATGTATTTGACAAAGTCCGCCTTCACATCGGCTTCCAATACATTACCATACTGGTCTATCTTGTTGACCGACAACTTCAGTTCATCCCCAGGCTTGAGGAGAATATCTCCTGGCACAATCTGTAGAGCCACCGCCTTGGAATCAGAAGGCTTGACCGCAGTAACGGGTAAAACTGATGAAGGCTTCTCGCCACTGGCTTTACCAAAAACATAGAGCTTCTTCATCGTGTGGATGTAAACCTTTCCATTCCATGCAATCGGAGAACCCAAAATTCCACCCTCCAACTCAACCTCACTTAGAATATCAACCTCATCGTCCTTGGGCTTAACAACAAGGAAACGTCCATTTGGAAACCCAATATAGAGCTTACCTTCAGAATACAAAGGCGAAGCGTGGATCTGCTCATTATTGAGTTTTTGTTTGAAGAATAATTTACCCGTCTTAGCTTCTACACAAACCAAAACCCCGGTCTTGGTAACTTGATATACGCGCCCATTGGCCAAAACCGGACTACTGGTAAACATGGCGAAAGGATGCCGCCAGAGCTCCCAATTTTTGCCGTCGGCCAATTTCAAATTCTTATCTTTCAGAATCGCCTGAGCCTCGCCGGGTGCAGGCAATTCGGTGGGAAGCTTAATGCCGATCATGCGCCCTTCCTCTGCAGCATCGATATTTTCCTTTCCGTGAATGGTTACCAGTACGCCATCCTCTATCACCACTGAGGCATTGACCCCACCTTGTGAAGCCTGAAAGCGCCAAAGCGCTTGTCCTGTACGCACATCCACACAAACAACATTTCCATCACCGGTACCAGCATAGAAGACCCGTCGACCGTCCACATTGGCGAGCACCGGCGTGGAGAAGGAGCTGTCCTTTGGGGCAACTCCAGGGGTACTAGCCCAAACCGGAGCTCCGTCTTTCTTTTTAAAGGCATAAAAGCGGTCTCGCGCCGGACCTTGCTTACCCCAATAACTGGTAACACCACGAACAATGACTAAATCCCCATCAATCACAGGAGCTCCTGTGCGCCCGTTTGGAAATGTTAACCTACCGTAGCGCTCCATTAATGAATATTCCCACTGCATTTTTCCATCAGCATCAAAACATTTTACACCTCCATTGGTAGTCATCAGGTACACCCAGCCGTTTGATGGATCAACGGTGGGCGAACCGACTGTATAACGACTGTATACCGTATCACTTAAATAGTCGTTATAACCATGCTCCCACTGCAATTTGCCATTTGCTTCGCTCAGACAAACTAAAACTTCCTGCAAATCCGGTCCTTTGCCTCTATAACCCCAAGCATACACTTTTCCCCCGGCAACCACAGGAGTACCCCGACCAGCGATATCATAACTCCAGAGCAGGTTCTTTTCGGGATCAATTGTGTCAGGCAATCCTTTCTCATCAGTAACCCCGTTCTGATGTGGACCCCGCCAATTGGTCCAGCCTGAAACGGCGGCTTCAGAGAGAGACGCGGAAAAAAAACCTAATGTCGCCAGTGCGGCAAATTTGTTCAGCTTCATAGTTGATTCAATAAGGTAGTCGGTCCTAACCAGCGTATGTAACATGACAATCTTCCGTCGTTGTTCACAGGACCAAGCAAATCAATGGCTTTACTCGGCGGGAATTGCAAGGCAGAAATCATACCTGTACGTACGATTTGCAATAAAAGTATGGAACAAGAAGACTTTAACAACGATTTGCCCATTGACTCGCCTGAGCGTAAACGCCTCCCACTTTTGCTTCGACGTGCCTGGTATGGATTAAACCAAGCGTTTAGGAGGCAAATCAGTCACGCAGGCGCAACACCCGATCAATTCACAGCACTTAGAACTTTGAATGAGGGGGACTCCGTGGGCCTAACTCAAAGTGAACTCACCCGTGCGATGAGCAGTGATCCAAATACCGTCGCCTCCTTGCTTGAGCGGATGGAAAACAACGGGTGGATTCAGCGTAAACCTCACGAAACGGACGGTCGAGCCAAGCGAATTCTACTTTTGCCGTCAGGAGAAAAAAAATATATTGAACTGCGAGACTGTGCTGTAGACCTGCAAGGAGATATACTGATGACCTTACCTGAGGCACAAAGAAACACTTTCCTAGAGGAATTAGCTAAAGTTGCCGATGCCTGCCACGATGCTGCTCAGGTGGCGGGTCGAAAAAATCGCTCAAATAACGATCAGTAGACTAGAATCGCGTGAATGAAAAAGTCACAGCCTGTCGAGATGCCATTCAGGCTGATCAGTTAGCCAAACTCAACAAGTTACTTGAGAAAGTACGACCTCATAATTTATTCTATGAGACAAAATTTAATACCTATGGAATTAAAAATTCTTTCTCAAGTCTTGAAAGTTTTTATGAGGAATGCCCGTTTACCACCAAGGAGGAGTTGGTCAAAGACCAGAGGACCAACCAACCATACGGCACCAACCTCTCCGTACCCCTAGAGCACTTCAACCGAATCCATCAAACGAGCGGCTCAACCGGAAAACCGCTTCGCTGGCTGGATACCCAACAAAGCTGGCAAAGCATGCTCGATAGTTGGAAAACAGTTTTCCATACGGCTGGAGTAACTCAAAAAGATCGCGTTCTGTTCCCCTTTTCATTTGGTCCTTTTATAGGTTTTTGGCTGGCATACGAAGCAGCCGGACAAATCGGATGCCTTTCTTTTCCTGGTGGGGGACTCACCAGCGTGACACGTTTAAACATTCTCTTAGAAAACGAAATAACCACGCTCTGCTGCACGCCAACCTATGCATTAAGACTAACCGAAGTGGCTCATGAGGAAGGTATTGATCTTTCTCAAACACAATTAAAAACAATTATTGTCGCGGGAGAGCCGGGTGGAAGCATAGCTTCTACACGTAATCGCATCGAAAGTGCCTGGCCAAATGCGAAAGTATTCGACCATCATGGAATGACTGAAGTGGGGCCTGTCACCCATCAATGCCTCGAAATTCCTGACAGTCTGCAAGTAATGGAAGATGCCTATCTGGCGGAAATTCTTTTGCCTGGGGCAAATAAACCGGTAGCTCAGGATGAAGAGGGGGAGCTTGTTCTGACAACACTCACACGCACGGCAATGCCCCTTATCCGATACCGTACTGGCGATCTGGTACACCCGCAAATATACGGGGAAAAATTGATTTTAAAGGGTGGTATACTCGGCCGCACCGATGACATGACCATTGTACGGGGTGTAAACGTTTACCCATCCATCTTTGAACGTATTCTCAGAGATTTCGATGAAGTGACCGAGTATCAGGTGATTGTTTCCAATCAAGGCAACTTAACGGAACTTCTTTTGAAGCTGGAACCTATACCAAATACAAACGAGGAGTCCTTAAGAGAAATGGTTGGCAAACAAATCCGTAATCAACTCAACTTGCGGGTCAACGTGGAAATTACTGCACCAGACACACTACCTCGGTTCGAATTGAAAGCTAAACGGTGGATTCAAGAATAAATCAACGCGCTTAAGAAACTGTTTTTACCGATTACTCTGCACCTTCATCATCTTCAGACTCATTGTTATCACTGGGCTCACTATTTGCATTACCAGCTTGCTCCGTTTGTGGCTTATTGCCACCACCTTCGCTCACAGACTCACCTTTAACAAGTATAGGTGCAATGACCAGAGCTATAACGCTCATCAGTTTGAGAAGAATATTTAACGATGGACCTGAGGTGTCTTTTAAAGGATCTCCCACCGTGTCGCCGGTCACACCAGCCTTGTGAGCTTCACTCCCTTTTTTGTGATGAACACCATCGACTTCCACTCCATCTCCGATCTCGAACATCTTCTTGGCATTATCCCAAGCACCTCCTGCATTAGACTGAAAGAGTGCAAGTAGCACTCCACTCACTGTCACTCCTGCCAACAGGCCGCCCAGAGCTTCAGCCGCTATTTGTCCACTACCAGTAACCGCTTTAAACCCGAATGCAATGACAACCGGTGTTAATACCGCCAACAAACCCGGCGCGACCATTTCCTTAATGGCAGCATCTGTTGAGATTGCCACGCAGCTCGCATACTCTGCTTTACCATCAGCTGCTTCGTAAACCTTACGGTCTTCCTCGCTCCATTCTTCGATCGGTTTCCCTTCATTTGCCGCCATCTTTTGGAGTGCCTCCTTGAGCTCAGGAATATCGGCAAACTGACGCCTCACTTCCTCAATCATCGCTCCAGCGGCACGTCCGACAGCATCAATGGCCATCGCAGAAAAGAGATAGGGTAGCATTGCCCCAATAAAAAGACACGCCATCACATTCGGACTGGAAACATCAATCGAGTCAATGCCTGCCACTCCCATGTAGGCAGCGAAAAGCGCAAGGGCAGTGAGAGCCGCTGAACCAATCGCAAAACCTTTACCAATGGCAGCTGTCGAGTTTCCGACCGCATCAAGATTATCAGTGCGTTCCCGCACTTCCTTAGGCAGTTCACTCATCTCAGCAATCCCTCCTGCGTTATCAGCAATAGGCCCGTACGCATCTACCGCCAATTGAATGCCGGTATTGGCCAGCATACCCACCGCCGCAATCGCAATCCCATACAAGCCAGCAAAGTAGTACGCCCCAAGAATTGCGATCGCGATGAAGATAATGGGAAAGGTGGTGGAACGCATGCCGCATCCAAGACCGGCAATAATGTTCGTGGCATGACCTGTCACCGATTGCTTTGACACCTCCGTCACAGGGCCAGTATTAATTCCCGTGAAATGTTCAGTCACTAATCCAATAGCGATTCCACAGGCCAGACCTAACAAGCTCGCACAAAAAACGCCCAGAGCTGTGTACTGTTTGCCGTCGGCGTCCACCCAAGCAGGTGGCAGCAGATTCTTGATTACAAAAAAGGTGCCAATCAACATGATAGCCGCAGCAATGAGTTCACCTCTTGTTAATCCACTCTTAGGATTGCCTCCTTCCTCAACTGAAACAAATTGTGCTCCAATGATGGAGGCAACGATACCAATAGCCGCAATACATAGAGGCAACATTACAGCCCCCAATCCATTTAAAACATCGTACCCTTCCATACCTACGAAAGTGCCCATAAATAATGAACCCAGCACCATGGCCCCTATCATTGAACCCACATAACTTTCAAATAGATCTGCCCCCATACCGGCCACATCCCCTACATTGTCTCCTACGTTGTCAGCAATTGTTGCGGGATTAAGTGGATGATCTTCAGGAATACCCGCCTCAACTTTTCCCACCAAATCCGCCCCCACATCAGCCGCCTTGGTATATATGCCGCCACCAACACGTGCAAAAAGAGCAATTGATGACGCACCAAAAGAAAAACCAGTCAGCACGGTAATTACCTTTGTAAGGTTTTCCGCGTTATCCGTACCAAATTGGTTTTGGTATAGGAAAAATAGGCCGCTCAGCCCAAGGACTCCCAATCCAACTACTCCCATACCCATAACCGAACCGCCTCGGAAAGCAACATTAAGAGCCGTGTTCAAACCTGTTCGGGCTGCATGAGCCGTGCGAACATTCGCCTTGGTGGCCACCTTCATTCCAACAATCCCTGCCAATGCGGAGCAGGCAGCTCCGACAACAAAAGACAGCGCAATCATTGGACTGGACTGGGGGCTTTGGGAGCCTTGATAGGCAAGCAGCACAGCAACCACAACAACAAATATGGCGAGCTTCGAATACTCCGCCTTCAAAAACGCCATGGCACCGTCAGTGATATAGGTTGAAATCCTACTCATTCGGTCGGTGCCGACCTCCTGTTCAGCCACCCAATGGGCACGCCAGTAAGTGAATGCCAATGCTAATACGCCCGCGATTGGAATAAGATAGATATTTTCCATTTTTGATTGAATTACTGTTTAAGAAACGTATCGGAACAATACCAACACTCTCCTCTAGTCCTGTGAGGCTATACACCCTCCCCTTACGCGATTATTAACCGAAATTATTGCCGTAAGTCAAGAAATACAGGGCTTAAAGCCCCCTCTTGACCCTTCCGCACCTGCCCCGTAACCTGAGCCCAGCGATTTACAAAATTATGAGTAAGCAAATTGATTCTACACGGCGCGATTTCATCAAGACCTCCACCGCTACAGCCGGAGCCGCACTTGCCTTCCCTTCCGTCACCTTTGGTAAGCCCGATAGTTCGAAACTAAAACTCGGCTGGATTGGTTGCGGAGGCCGGGGATCAGGAGCCATCAATCAAGCGTTGAGTGCCGATTCAAATGTTGAACTTCATGCCATAGGAGAAGCCTTCCAAGATAAAGCAGACGCAGGGTTGGAACGCATCAAAAAAATACATCCCGGCAAAATCAGTGATAATGCTGAAAAACGCGTATTTGTAGGATTGGATGCATACAAAAAGGTCATCGATAGTGGAGTTGACGTAGTGCTCCTAGCCACACCTCCTGGATTTCGACCGCAACATATCAAAGCAGCCGTCGATGCGGGTAAGCACGTTTTTGCTGAAAAACCAATGGCTACTGACGCTCCCGGTGTCCATTCGGTCATGAAATCCATAGAAAAAGCCAAGAAACAGGGAACCTCGATTGTAGACGGATTTGTGTGGCGATGGACTTATGCTCAACGCGATACCTACGAGCGGCTCCTCGGAGGTGAACTCGGTGACATTCAGGCTATCTTTAGCAGCTATAACAATAACGCGCGCAAACGTTATGTGGATTGGAACCGTGAAAACACCAAGACCGATGTCGAGTACATGCTGAGGCGCTGGTACTACTTCACCTGGCTTTCAGGCGACCACATCGTTGAGCAGGCCGTACACAGTATCGACAAAATGCTCTGGGCAAAGAATGACGAAGTGCCCGCTTATGTAATCGCCAATGGCGGTCGACAAAACCGGGGGGAAGAGGAAGGAAATATCTATGACCACTTCGGGGTCGAGTTTTCCTGGGCTGACGGCACTCAAGGCTATCATTTCTGCCGACAAATGGATAATTGTGAAAATGGTGTCTGGGACCGCGTATACGGAACCAAAGGCAAATACAATGGGGAAAGTGGCAGAAAGTTTCACGCCTTTGGAAACAAAGACGGGCTTATATGGAAGTGGAATGCCGGACCCAACGGTGAACGCAGTAACAACGGTTACCAGACCGAACATGATGAAATGTACGCCGCCATTCGGGATGGCAAACCGCTAAACACCGGCGATCGCATGATTAAAACCACCTTAACTGCCATGATGGCGCGTACAGCCGCCTACACAGGTAAAAAGGTCACAAAGGAAATGATGCTTGCCTCGAAAGAACAGTTGGTTCCCGAAAAAATCTCTTTCGACATGAAATTCCCACCGCGCGCTGTCCGGCATGCCGGTCGTGACGAAGTTTTAAAGCCACACGGTTGGGCTTAGAATAATATTCAGCTCCTTTTTAAGCCGCCTTCAATGGCGGCTTTTTTAATAACCCACGGGGATTCGCCTATTGCCAATCCTCACGCTTATGCGCAAAATTACCAAACACAAGATGAAAAAAGACACTCCCAACAGACGCCAATTTATTAAGACCGGCAGTGCTGCTGCGGTAGCCGCTAGCACCATATCTTTCCCAACTGTCACCTTTGGTAAACCGGACAGCCGCAAACTAAAGATCGGCTTCATCGGTTGTGGAGGACGTGGTACTGGAGCAGCCAATCAGGCTTTGACTGCTGACAGTAATGTTGAGTTGTGGGCAATGGGCGAGGTTTCTGAAGCGAGACTGAATAATAGCCTAAACAATATTTCCAAGCGCAAGCCAGGCATGGTTAATGTGGATCCAAAGCGCAAGTTTATCGGCTTGGATGCATACCAGAAGGTTCTGGAGAGCGGCGTAGACCTCGTCATCCTAACCACACCCCCAGGGTTCAGGCCTCTACATTTTAAAGCCGCAGTCGAATCCAATAAACATATCTTCCTGGAAAAACCGATGGCCACTGATGCTCCCGGCCTTCGCTCTGTCATGGAGAGCTACAAGCTTGCTGAGAAAAAAGGCTTGGCGGTCGTGGCAGGCTTTTGCTGGCGTTATGAGCCAGGGCGCCGCGAATTCTTTAAGCGTATTGCTGATGGTGCCATCGGAGACGTACAGAGCATGTACGCCACCTATTACACAGGCCCCGTAAAACCCATGCCACCAGACTCCGCACGTAAAGAGGGATGGAGTGATATCGAGTGGCAGGTCCGCAACTGGTACAATTTTACCTGGTGCGGAGGTGACGGTCTGGTGGAACAAGCCGTCCACAGCGTAGATAAAATCTCATGGCTCTTCGGTGATGCCCCCCCACACAGCTGTGTGGCAGTGGGCGGCCGCCAAAAACCGAATAATTCAGGCAACATATGGGATCATATTGAAGTGAACTATCTGTTTGAACGCGGTGCCCGCGGCTTCCTGGGACAACGCCAAATACCCGGTTGCCATGGTGAAAATAACGACTACATCCACGGAACCAAAGGCCGTGCACAAATAGGCGGCGGATTAATCATTACCGGCAAAGATGCCATTAAAGGCAATACCAACGATTGGACCTACAGCCCTAATGGCGACCTGTGGCGTTACACGGGCCCCGGCGGAAACATGTATCAAATTGAGCACGACGAACTCTTTGCCAGCATCCGTGATGGCAAGCCCATCAACAATGGTGCCCGCATGTGCAACGCCACAATGATGGCCATCATGGGGCGCATTGCCGGCTATACTGGAAAACAAGTCACGTGGGATCAGGCTTTAAACTCAAAGCAGGATCTATTCCCCAAGGATCAGAATTGGGATACCGGAAAACACACTCCACCAGCCGAAGCCATCCCAGGTACCAAGGAAGCCATAAGCCCTCACGGCTGGTCTTAACCCTTTTAACCTCATTGGGATTAAACACTCCGGGAGACTTTGCTCCCCGGGTTTTTTATTGGGAATCTTTTTTCTCCAGCGGCAGGAGCTTAAAGGAAGTCACATTAAACCGATCGCCCTGTATTTCTCCCGAAATTTTTGCCTGCCGAATGACGCTGCAAAAGCCATCCTTACCATGAGAATCCCCGTGATCATCAATGCCGGTCCCATCAACAAAGTACCCTTTGCCATCAATTCGCACCGCCAAGTCACAGCCCCCTTCTCCCATACTAAACAAACACTGGCCACAGGACGCTTCCATGACTTGATCATTGAATGAGACAGCTTCTGCATCAGTTCCTGTGGCTGGCTGATTTCCACAGCCAATTACAAATAACGCTATTGATACCGCAACTACTAGTTTCTTCATATTTTTTCTCCTGTTAGACAATTAACTTTACGTTTTTTTACACCGTTACTCCAATTCAAAGAATTATACCTCCGGCAACACCCACGGTTTACGCCACTCCTTACGCCCTCGCATATTATTGGCTTCCTTATCTCCTTCAAACGTTTCGGTCTTCGCATCAAAGGTGATGGTGCGCCCCAGTAACGTAGCGATGTTACCCGCATGACAAAGCACACTGGCCGGATGTCCCACAGTTTCCAAATCGCAGTAGGGCCGTTTACGCGTCTTGATGCAGTCGATAAAGTTCTGCACATGCGGAGTAGCATCACTACCTCCACCGTGTTGTTTCACCAACTTTCCTCCTTTGCCGTAAGCTCTCCATCCATTATTTCCTAGAATGATATAGCCTTGATCGCCGAATACCGCGCTACCTTCAGCCTCACCTAGGTAGGGGTAGGGCGACCAAATTCGCATCTCATAGGTAAGAATACGTGGCGGCGCACCCGGATACTCATAAGTCACCTGCATGGTATCTGGCCATTCCTGAGCATCATCAAAAAACCACTTGCCGCCAGTGCCGCTAATTTTTCGTGGCATACGCAAAGGCTTCTTGCCTTCGGTTTCCACTGCCGCACTTAATGCAGCAAAAGCCATGTCCAACCGGTGCACACCGTCATTGCCAAGATCCCCAGCACCGTAATCATAAAACCAACGCCAACTGCCATGAAAGCGCCTGGGATTAAAAGCGCGCTTTGGCGCAGAGCCCAGCCACATGTCATAATCCACTTCCTTGGGAGCCACCCCATCAGGTGGCCTGCCAATATTGCCTTGCTTGTGGCTTTCCCATGCCTTAGCCACAAGACATTTTCCCAAATGCCCTTCACGAATGTAAGCCAGCGCCGTTTGCATCCTCTCCGTACTACGATGCTGAGAGCCCATTTGAACAATCCGTTTATGCTTTCGCATTGCCTGAACCATGCGCTGACCCTCAACGATATTGTGTCCATCGGGTTTCTCCACGTAAACATCCTTACCCGACAAACACCCCATAATGGTCGGAATTGCATGCCAATGGTCAGGTGTTCCTACGCACAAGGCATCGATAGTGGGGTCTTCCACCAGTTTTCGAAAATCGGTAAACGTCTTGGGCTTACTACCTTGGGTCTTGGTAACGCTCTCCAACGTTCCGGGCAACCTTCGCGGATCGATCTCCGCAATCCCCACTATCTCCACATTTTTATTTCTGGAAAAAATACGATTTAGCGACCCCCCACGGCCGGCAGCCCCTATCATGCCAACACGCACCCGCTCACTAGCCGGTGCCTTTGCCGCTTCGCCTTTCTGGACCAAAACTGCGGGAAAGGCAGCCACGGCAGCAGTTTGTGCAATAAATTTACGCCTTTGAATCTTGGACATGAGTTCATTGTGGCAGGTGACTCGAACCTGTCCAAAGATTTTTATCTTTTTAGGGAATAAAACTGATGGTTGCACGTAGTAGGTGAGACGTGATGAAATGTTCACCAACGATTGCCCTCCCGATGGGCATAGCGCACCGCGACAAAATGAACGTAGGCCAAGGCGAAAATGCCCAAGAGGATATTGACTCCCTGAGTGACCACGGTTTTGCCTTGGCTATCCAGTTACTCGGCCGGCATGAGGATGCTGCAGATGTTGTTCAGGATTCCCTCCGCAAACTGCTACACAGCGGACAATACGATGCCCACCGGGGCCCCAAACGAGCATGGTTTCTAAAGGTGGTCCGCAATGGTGCCTTGGATGTCCTACGCAAACGCAAGCCAGAGGACGAAGAAGCCGTTGCTCAACTGAAGGACAGCAACTTGTCGCCTGCTGAGACGGCAGAGAAAAATGAATTGAAACACATTATCCGGCAGCAACTGGCGGGGATGGATGTCACCCAGCGTGAAATTGTGCTATTGCGCGATTTTCATAGCCTGAGCTATGCGGAGATTGCAGAAGTAATGGAAATCCGGGCCGGAACCGTAATGAGCCGTTTACACCGCGCACGTAAAGAACTGCGCCAACGTATGAGGAGATATTTATAATGAACCACAAATGTGAAGATACTGAGGCGTTACTTTCAGGTTACCTTGATGGTGAACTCACCCAAGGCGACCGCCAACGGGTAGAGGTGATCATGGAGGATTGTCAGGACTGCGCAAAAACTTTTGAGGAAATGAAGAAGCTACGCGGTGAAATTGGAGGTATTGAGTACGAACACATGACTGAAGGCGAACGCCTGAAGGCCGCCAAAGATCCGGTGGCTGAAACCGGAGCAAGCCTTGGCCAAGTACTGGTCATTGGTGGTTTCATCATATTTTACGGTTCTTTGATATATTTTTCACTCAAGGAAATGCTATCTAGTCCAGATACCCCCATGCTCATGAAGATCGGCCTGCCGGCAATATTTCTTGGATTTGGAGTATTATTAACCTCAGTTATCATTGATCGCATCAAGGCATCAAAAACCGACCCTTACAAAGACGTGGAAATTTAACTTATGCAAAAACTCACATTACTGGTGCTACTATTGTGCTCAACTATTCTTAAGGCGGCCGAGCAAGCCCCGCCTGCCAAACCCAATATTTCCATCACTGAGGCCGCTGACAAAGGAGATCTGGAAAAAGTTAGGGCGCATTTGGCTTCTGGAACCGATATTAATGAACGGTCTGGAGAGCATGATTCCACCGCTCTACATGCTGCTGCCTATCACGGCCATCTAGAGATTGTAAAATTCCTGATTGAAAAGGATGCTGATATTAATGCCAAAGACAAACACGGGCAAACTCCACGGGATGTGGCATGGGATGATATCAAGAATGAACGATTTAGTGATTCAGTTAAAGAATCCAAACGAAAGGCCGGCGAATTCATTGAGAGTAAAGGAGGAGAACATGGAAAAGCTCGAGGTGGGTCCGCTTTGCGTTTTCTTGGCTTTCTTCCCTGCCTCATCCCCATTTTTTTAATCCTCGGTATTATTTATGCCATCAAAACCAAACCCAAAGATCAAGCCATGCCTACACCAACCAAAAAAATGCTCGTTGTGACCTCTCCAACTATTCCCGGTAAAAAAGTCGTTCGTGTGCTGGGACTGGTACGCGGTAACACCATCCGCGCCCGACATGTGGGCAAGGATATTTTAGCTGGCCTACGCAACATTGTGGGAGGTGAAGTGACTGAATACGCCAAGCTGCTGGCCGAAAGCCGTGAACAGGCCATAGACCGTATGCTGGTGGAAGCCGAGGGGCTGGGCGCTAATGCAGTCATCAGCGTAGACTTCCAGACCTCAGTAATTATGGGTGGAGCCGCTGAAATGATGGCTTATGGCACCGCGGTGGTAGTGGAAGAAGAGGAATCTTAAAGCCGGCTTAGAATAAAAAATTTATCACTCTACTGGTTCCCCAGGCGCTCCGTCTACTCCGCCCCCTTGACCGCCGCCGCCCTGCCCTCCACCACCTTTACTCTTGGTATAGGTCATCTGACCCGCTGCCGGTAATTTAACTCTATTCACCCGTTCCAATCTTGCCACTGACTTCAAGCTGATTGGTTTTGCCTCAGAATTAATCGCAAATAAAAACTGGACTCCTCCCCCACTAAACAACACTTCACCCTTGATAGAATCCGGGTTATGGTAAATGTACCATTTCCCCCGAATGGCATTGCCTCTTAAGGTCCAAGTAGCCGATAAATCCTCATTAAGAACCAATTGGCTCTTGCGAGTTCCTCCTACTCCATCTTCTTCCTGAACATATAGGCCAACCAACGACTCCTTTTTGACCACTTCAATCTGCTGATCTTCAGGCAAGGGGTTCGTATTGTGAACCAACAATTTCATCCTTTGATTTGGCAGGGGTCGCATCCGACCGTAATTATCCTTACCCCCTACACTCCAAACTACTTCACCTTTTTTCTCTGGATCCAGATTCCAATTAATCAGAGTCGACGCACCTCTTGGAGGCCCCATATTGCCTGAACCTCCCTTATCCAATTTCAATACCACCATATTTTTTTCCTCTCCGAAAGGATGGTTGGACCACATGTAACTGCCCTCAACGACGGTCTTTCCATTAAAATCCTCAGCAGTTCCACTTGCTGATTTCTCCAAATCATAAAGCGCTTTGACTTCTTCTGCTGAAAGCGCGCGGTTGTAGATGCGCACGTCGTCAATGAAGCCTTGGAAGCG
>CAJWKQ010000003.1 GCA_913041895.1 uncultured Verrucomicrobiales bacterium | reverse complement strand
ACGACTGGTCCCCTCCTCATGCCGGTTGAGGGCACGCTCCCTTGCGCTCACCTTGACCGGAGCCTCCTGCGCCTCCCTCAAGCGTTGTTCTCGGTCCCGGGTACGGCTGTCTCCTCCGGTAAACTGAAGCACCACTATTCCCACTAAAAGTAGATAATACTTGGTAAAAGGACGAGAGGAACCCACCCGCCCGTTGTCTACAGACACAGGTTTCACAACGTGTAAAAAAGGCTAGCCTTCTAGGCTAACATACTCGAATCAATCGTCAAGACCCCATCATTTTCGGGAGTGCAATATGCACTCTGACTTCTAGGGATTGCAGAAAGTGAATAAAACCATATTAAACCAGTGACCAATAATAAACAAACGCTTTCTACGGCCTTTAAGTAACTGTCTGGTTCAGGAGCTTGCAGCCAAACTCTTCGGGGGGCACAATGCTCTTGCCCCTGTAGCTCAGTTGGATAGAGCAGTTGTTTCCTAAACAATTGGTCGGAGGTTCAAATCCTCTCAGGGGTGCCAATCTTTTTCCTGCCCATCATTTCTTTAGAACAGCCTGCTAAGCTCTGTGGAGCATCTTGCCTTCGAGCCACACACCCTTGACTTTGAATTTATTATCAAACCAAACCAGATCAGCTCTCTTCCCCTTTTTCAGCGAGCCGAATTCTTTTGCCCTTCCAATTTGTCGAGCGGGATTGAGGGTAGACATATAGACTGCATCAACCAGCGGGACATTGGCTTGCTCGACAGCGGTTTGTACCGCACGAATCATCGTTAGTGTGCTTCCAGCCAGGCCTCGTCCGTCCACGACTTCTGCAGTCGTTTTAGTGACTCGTGCGGCAACACCATACATTTCAAATTTTGTGCCTGTTCTTAACCCGGCGCCCTTGGTGGCATCGGTAATAATGACGACTTTATCACGAGGTTTAGCATTAAATAACATGCGCATTAGGACAGGCGGCACGTGTTGTCCATCGGCAATCAGTTCACAGGTAATGGCATCATGAGCCAACGCGAATTCCAGCATTCCGGCTGAGCGATAAGGTCCTTTTTTAACCAGCCCACTCATGGCATTGAAGGTGTGAGTGCTTTGGTTTAGGCCGGATTTAAGTGCTGGAAACAAATCTTTTTCCACTGCGTCTGTGTGTCCTCCACTGGCAATGGAGCCGTTTTTACGCAGGGCCTTTATCAAGGTATTCGCCCGCGGCAATTCAGGGGCTAGGGTCATTTGAGTGATAAGTTTACCGTATTTTAGTATAGGTCCCCACTCTTTGGCAGTTGGATTACGGCAGTAATCCGGGTTCTGGGCCCCTGCACGGACTTTATTAATAAACGGGCCTTCGACATGTACACCCACGATGCGTGATCCGCCCATGGATTTATTATGAAATGGCTTAATGGCTTTGAGCGTTTTAAGGATATCTTTCTGCGAAGCAGAAAGTGTGGTCAAGGTGAGAGAAGTAGTGCCTCCCTTAAGGTGAAACTCGGTGATCTGTCGAAAAGCGTCCGGGTCAGCTTCCATGGTGTCACGGCCAAGTGCTCCATGTATATGAATATCAACAAAGCCGGGAGCAAGGAATCCACCCCGTAGATTTATACATTCAACGTTTGCTTTAGTAGCTGCTCTGGCGCTTTTGGAAATTTTTTGGATTCGCCCGTTACGAATGCTTAGGGATCCGCGCTCAATTGAATCAGGCAGGATTAGCCGAGCGTTAGTGATTTCCATGGACGGAAGAATGCAGGACTAGGGAGAGCCTAAGCAAGGATTTAGGCAAAAAGGGCTGGTATGGGCTTTCCCTTACCGTCTTTAGTCAGATAGAAGGGGCGCTTTTCGATTTCATAATTATGATCTGCAGGTATGCCAAGAGCATGAAATATTGTTGCGTGCAAATCAGGGATAGTAACCGGGTTTTTCACTGACAGCAGAGGTCTTTCCTCGGCGGTTTCGCCATACAGGAATCCTCTCTTGATGCCACCGCCAAACATAAGGACAGAGCCTGAGCCAGTGAAATGGCGATGTTGTCCATAATGTTTCATTTCTTTAAGGACGTCAGTCTTGGCTCGAGACTGATCCCGAGCTGAACTGCCTGGCACACCCTCAATGATCATGTCACGACTAAACTCGCTGGCCAACACAACCAGAGTTCGGTCTAGCAGGCCGCGAGTCTCAAGGTCGAGGATCAATTGGGCGATAGGCTGATCGATTTCCCTTTTCATTTGGCGCACCGTGGTATGCCCATTCTCGTGAGTATCCCATTTCTTAAAGGGATAATAACCAGTGGTGACTTCTATGAAGCGTGCCCCTGCCTCGACCAAGCGCCGGGCTAATAGGCATCCGCGCCCGAATTCTCCTGTGTTGTATTTGGCGAAGCTATCTTTTTCCTCCAAAGAGATATCAAAGGCACTGGCTGCTTTCTTGTCATTCAGGATTCGGTACGCATTTTCCATTGAACGAAGCAAGGAATCCCGTTGGTAAGAAGATCCATGTCGAGCTATGGGGGAGCTTTCGGCCAGCTTTTTAAAGGCTTTGTATCTGTTACTAAAACGTCCTGCATCCATTCCTGCGGGAGGCTGGACCGCCTTCGCTGCAAGATCTGGATTAGGAATCATGAATGGCCCATGTTCGCTACCAAGGAATCCGGCGGTGTGAAAGGCTTTAAGAGCTTCTGTTTCCCCTCCTGCACTCATCACTTGTCCCACATCGATAAAAGGAGGGATAGCGGGGTTGCGTGGCCCGAGGCTTTTGGCAACCCATGAGCCAATGTGTGGCGCAGCGACTGTGATAGGAGGTTCGTAGCCAGTGTGCCAGTGGTATTGATGACGGCTATGTAGAATATGCCCCAGATCAGCCACCTTGTGGGTTCTGATTAAAGTGCCCCGATCCATAACCTTTGCGACATTTTCCAGCCCCTCCGTAATTTTGATGCCATCCACATTGGTATCTATTGCAGGGAAGGTGCTGATAATTTTTTCCAGCGGGACGCCTACATCGAAGGGAACGTAGCGCTTCGGGTCGAAGGTATCAGGAGCAGCCATTCCGCCTGCCATCCATAAGAGAATGATAGAATCAGCCTTTGGAGTGGGCCACTCGGAACGGGGCGCAGAATCAGCTGTTACATTTGGAGCACCTGCAGCCAAGGCAGCAAGGGTGGCGGATGAGGCGGTCTTGAGGAATTCGCGTCTGTTATTCATTGATTCAATGTATTAGTTGGAATTCAGGTTGTAGAATAATTGCCCAGACAAGGTCTGAGACCGTAGCGTTGCTCGGTTTTGCTTCAAGCAAGCTTGCAGCGAGCATTTTCTCCTTCTGGGTTGGCCGGCGCAGAAATGCATTTTGAAACAGATCCTCAATTAATTGATCTGTTGTTCTTTTGCCTGAGGCCCATTTTGCTCCAACCCTTTGCACGGCTTTATGCATGATCTCGCCGTTACTTAACTCTAATGCTTGCAAAGTGGTTGGCTGAGGGTCGCGTGAGGTTGCCACTTGGTCGCGCTTGGGGCGTCCGAGGATTCGCATGAGTCGATCCAGATTACGTAGGCCGTGGCGCTTGAAGGCCAGGCGGTTAGGAGGAGGGGAAGCCGCTTCTCCAAGCTGCTCGAGACCGTCAAGTAGCTGCTCAGCACGCAGACGCTTTGTGAGAGGCCCTTTAAAGGTATAGTCTTTCGGTTTCTGGTTGGGAGTGGGATTCACAGAGGCTAAGCGGTAGGCTTGTGATGTGGCTAGTAATCGCATGGTCCGTTTTAAGTCGTGTCCGTTTGAGGCGAAATCTTGGGCCAACCAGTCGAGAAGGTCGGAGCTCCACGGTTCGTTATCCATTTCATCTACAGGGTCCACCAAGCCTCTGCCGAAAAAGGAAGCCCATAATCGATTCACGATGACTCGTGAGAATCGGCCATTTTCTTTTTTTGTCATGAGATCGGCCAACTGCTTCAACCGAACCTTACGCGAGGCCTTGGGGTCCACTTTACCAAGCTCAGGGTAAAGGAATCCTGCAGATACCTTGTTGCCAGTCGGCTTGTCACAGCGATGTTTTTCCATGGGCGCATTGGCGAAGACCGAGGCGAAAGCATAGGACTGGTCGAGAGTCCAACTATTGATAAAACTATCATGACAGGAAGCACACTTCAGATTTAGCCCCAGAAAAACCTGAGCAACGTTTTGAGCTGCCTGCATCTCCACAACCTGTGAGGAATTAACGGTTCCCCTCCATTTTATTCCGTCAATGAAAGCGGCTTGTTCACCGGAGTTGGGACTGATTAACTCGTGAGCAAATTTGTCATAAGGTTTATTGGCCTTAAGTGAAGTTTTAAGCCAGTTGGTTAAGCGGTATTTATTTCCGCCGTGGTATTGCCGGGTGTAGCTGTTGCGAAAGGCATCGTTCCAGAATGAAATCCAGTGCTGCATGTAGTGTTCATCATTGGCTAAAAGGGCATCCACCACCTTTTCATATTTGGCAGAGTCCCTATCTTCTGAGAAGGAACGGTACTGATCAGGGGTTGGAAGAAGACCGATAAGGTCAAGATAAGCTCGCCTGAGAAAAATTCGGTCGTCTACGAGTTTCCATTGTTTCACACCCTTCTTGTTAAAATAAGACTGGAGCAAACGATCAACGGGATTCTTGAGACCATTCTTTACAGGGGGTAGTTTGACTGTGCGTGGAGCAAGCGGAGCCTTGCGCCACTGGGCAAAACTGTAATCTTTAGGCCAGACTATCCCCTCATCAATCCACGTTTTCACCATTGCGACTTGCTTTGGAGTGAGAGCTTCTCCCTTAGAAGGCATCCGCTCTTCAGGATCTTTTGAGGTGATGAGCTGAAACAGTAAACTACTGCCACTGTCTCCGGGCTTGGCGGCTTTTAACAAAGAATCGCGTGTGTTAATTGAAAAATCGCCCTTGGCCTCGTGACCGGAGTGGCATCTTGAACATTTGTTCTTCAATAGAGGTTGAATGTCCTTCTTGAAATCTACGGCACCTGCTGAAAATAGCACACTGATAAAAATGATAACTAGATAAGGACGCACGACGAGAAGGATAAGGTATGGGAGCTAAATGTCAGGTTCAATTATCCTCGATTGGATTGGAAGAACGCAAAAGTGGCTTCAATGCCCAGACCACGAGAACCAAGGCTATTGAGCCAAGAGAGGCCTGCCATTTGTATTGTAATGTCGATACAAGCATCCAAAGCGATAGTCCTAGAAATAAGATGGGAGGAAGCGGGTAAAGAGGTGTGTGGAATGGTCTCTCAGTATCTGGCTCACGATGACGCAGAATCATAACGCCAGCTACTGCACTCGCCATAATGATGGTTGTCGGTATGCCGATTAAAACCAGCACACTATCGGCATTGCCATGAGAGCTGGCTGCCCAGACAAAAATAATGGTAAGACCACCCTGAATGAGAAGTGCAGTAGTCGGAGCTTTGCGAGAGTTGGTTTTGGTCAAAGAATGAGGCAATTGCCCATCTTTTGCCATGGTTGCGAGGAGTCTGGCCCCTACCATCAGGATGGTGCTGGTGGAGGAAATTAGCACGACGATGATCATGCAATTAAACCAAGTACTTACATTACCACTAAATAGCCGTTGAGCTGCGTGCAATCCAATTCCATCGATTGCTCCCTCCATAGAAGTTACTGATTGGGCCCGAAGGAATACGATGTTAAGCAATAAATAGAGGGAGGTAACAAAAGCGGTGCCTGCGATTAACGAGCGATGCAGGGTTTTTTGTGGGTCGCGCAAATCTCCCGCTATCCAAGTGGCCGTTTCCCAGCCTAGATAGGCAAAGCTTGCAGAAATCATGGCAGAAGCGAATGGCTTGGAAATAATGATATGGAAATCGATGGAGGTACTTAGCTCTGCTTGGGATGGCACGTAGAAACCCGCGACAATAAATGACAAGATAACTCCGATCTTAAAAATGGTGAAAGCATTGTTCATCCAATTTCCCTCACGAAACCCGAAACAATGAATGGCAGTTAAAATTATAGTGGCAATACTTGCTGAAGCCGCTGGCGGAAGGCTTGGGACGAATTGTTGTATGTGATATCCCAATAATAACGTGATGTATGCCAGGGCTCCAACAAAGGCCAGAAACCAACTTAGTACCCCGCTGAGGTAACCGGCGGTTTCTCCATAAATGTGACGGTTATAGGCGTAGCAGCCACCGCTTCGCGGATACATGGAGCCCAGCTCCCCGAGAGAAAGCGCACCCGTCAGAGCGAGTAGACCGCAGAAAAGCCAAACCAACAGGACATTGGCATCAGTTTCAAGTGTGTAGGCAAAGCCGCCGGTAGCTCCGAAAATTCCGGCACCAATCATGGTCGCCACTACCGCTGCAGTGGCGGACCAGAATCCTAGTGGTCGGTCGGATGAAACAGTGCTCACTTCTGGCTCGCGAAATACACGATAGTTCCGATCACTGCGAGTATGAATAGTACCAGGAGTGTGATCTTCACCCAACTGTACGGACGCTCGCCTTGGACCTCGCCGGTGCGGGCATTAATCAGGAATCGGTAAGTTATCTCCTTAAAACGGTAGGCACTAATCCAAACCGGCAGCAGGATATATTTGAAGGTAATATCTGAATAATAAGTGTTCTTGCTATAGATGCGTTGTTCATCCCCGCCAATATCCCATCTGATTTTTTGATCGATGTCCGGAGCCATCTTGTCTTTGGCAATATTGAATCCACCCCTCAAGTCGGTGGTATAGCTTTCACTCTGAAACCCACTCAAATAACTGTCTGAATAAGGGGTAAGTGCCTGCAAATCCCACGGCTCCAACTCATCGACATATTTGCGCGGTAGTGTGTCGCTTGCTGGGACCAGAATGTCATCGAATTTCAGCCACACCCTTCCTGAAGCATGATACCAGCGTGTCCTTCGTACCTGGCGGGTGCGCGAATTGCCCTCGCTATCTGTGTAATGCTCCGTTTCATAGTAATGCTCACCGCGTTCGCCCATGTAATCGGTGGTAGTATCAGAATCGTAGGTCCAATGTGGCAGATACAAGCCCTTTAGTTTCTCGATATCACGTGCAAACTGCTTGAGTTTATTTGGGGCGAACCAGAGGCTGCCGATCCACTCACGGAAAAGTCTTATGCCCTCCTCGCGTGTAATGCTAAAAGGCAGTACAGCTTGAGGCTGGATTACATTGGCCGATTGAGGTTGCTGGACAAACGGGGTTCCACAAAAGGCACATTCGCCAGAGGTTGCGTTGGCTTCCAATTGATTGGTTGCTGCACAGGCCTCACAGTTCACTTCTGTGACAGTGGTGGTCGCCGCTCCCGATTCAAGGGAGCTCAGCTGACTCTCAAAATCGTGTTCGGAGACCTGTCCAGTAGGGGCCGGACAGTCAACTGTGGCCCCGCAGTATGGGCACTCCATTTTCGCTGCTCCCGGACTAAAAATGAGATCGCCGCCGCATCCACTGCACGGAAAGGTGGAGGGGCCTGATTTTTCGGGTGAATTTGATTGCTCAGTCATAATGGGTGGTTCCTCATCTTCGATTACCGGCGGCAAATCTATCGGATTTTTTAAGGCAGGTATGTCTCTTAATGGCATCCAGTTTGCCGCTCCCTCATAATATCCCAGATCATTTTCCTGAACCACGCCATTGGCGAGGAGCTTTTGTACCTCTTCTAATGGGTAGGGTCCGTGATTTTCACCATCGCGATTGATCGTAATCTGCAAGGGTGTGAGCTCCTAAAATCAGGCTGTTTTAAGGTAAAGAGGGAGGCTCATCACTAGGTAGCGGAGGAGCATCGCCTCCTGGAAGAGGTGGTGCACCGAAAAGGCCCGCCAGTTCAGGGACTTCACCGGCTTTAGTCCAACCGGACATACCAGCAGCCCAGACGACCATGTCAGGTTTGAAGCTGCCGTCATTGGCCATGGACTGAAGGCGAGCGATATCATAGGGACCATATTGTTCGTTGTTGATTCCTACTTTGTATCGAGTGCCACCCGCTGCAGGAGCTGCCCCGGGCAATGGAGGTGCATCTTGTTGTTGTGGTTGCGCGGCTGCGGGTTGCGTTGCGCCCATTGCGGCGGCACCCATTTGGTTGCCCATCATCATACCCATGCCCATACCCATACCGGCCCCGGCAACACCCCCGGCACCGGGGTTGTTGGCCAAGTCACCCATCGCGCGACTGGCGCGCAGGGCGGTGAGATTTTGCATGGCATTGGGATCGGCTCCGGCAAGTTTTTTGGCCCCAAGGCGGCTCATTTCCATGAGCTCTTTACGCACATCATCGGGCATGGAAATACTGGCTACGCGGAAGCGGGTGATTTCAAGTCCCAGCGTGCTGAAGTATTCCTGTAAGGGCGCTTGCAACTCTTCGGAAATATCCTTCATCTTGCCAGTTAGCTTACCTGGATCTAATTCCATTTCACCAAGTCGATCACTGACGTTCATCAGGATTTCTTCGCGCAAGTCGTTTGAAATTTCATCGATCTGAAAATTGCCATCGGTACCCACTTTCTCCTTCAAGAATTTTTGAGGATCTTGGATTTGCATGACATAGGTGCCATTGGCTCGAAGGTCAAACATGCCATAGCCTGCACACTCTACGGTCACCGGCGCGCGCGTTCCCCATTTGAGATCCGTGAATTTGGTGGTCTTAAAGAAATATACTTCTGCCTTAAACGGGCTTTCAAAGCCATGCTTCCAGCCCATGAGTGTGGATAAGATTGGAAGATTGGCCGTAGTTAGTTCGTGGGTGCCCGGCTCAAATACATCCGCCACACTTGTGCCTCCTTCGTTCACAAATACGGCAGCTTGACCGGGACGAACCACGAGCTTAGCACCGTTTTTGATTTCGTTATTGTGGCGTTCGAAGCGGTAGACCATCGTGTCCTGTCCATCATCCAGCCATTCAATGATGTCGATTAATTGTCCTGATAACCATCCCATAATGTGATTCCTTTTTTGGGTAAAAATGCAGTCATCAGCGTAGCTGATTAGGTTGAGGGTGCAACTAGAATAAAAGATTATAATACATAATTTCACACCTAGCATCGCATTGATTTTATCAATTTTACTCATCTCGACTTTTCGCTACAATCCATCTCAACAATGAATATTTGGGCCAACCGTTTTATTCTCAAAGCCATGCGCTTGCTCTTGCGCGTGTGGTTCCGTTTTAGGGCATTTAATGAGGAAGCCGCTAAGTGTGAGGGGCCTGTTTTACTCATACCCAATCACCTTTCGTGGATCGATTGGCTTTTTGTAGGTCTTTGTGTTGATCCAGACTGGATGTTTGCCGCTTCTGAGATGCCTGCCCGTACGAGCAAATTACATGCATGGATTTTAGGTAATCCGCGGATTATATTAATTGGAGCGGACCCGGCAGCTTCCCTCAAGAAGATGACTGCTCATCTTGAGTCGGGAGGCAAATTAATTCTTTTTGCAGAAGGCCGAATGAGTCGCACTGGGTGTTTGCAGCGTCTTTTTGGTGGTACAGGATTTTTGATCCAAAAGACCAAAGCAAAGGTGATTACCTGCTACCTGCGTGGTGCAGGACGTGTGCTGGCCAGCCCTCATGGGGGTTGGACCAAGATGTTTCCTAAAGTGACGGCGCACTTTGATGATCCGGTTGATCCACCAGAGTATGAAGGCAAGCCTGCTGATCAACGCGCCAAGTTAAATCAATGGCTTCGCGACCGGATGCTGCGTCAGCAGTTTGATGTGGAGATGGAGTTTGGTGAGCAAACTCTCATAACCGCTCTAGCTAAATTGGCCAAACAGATTCCTAATCAAATTGTGCTTGAAGATACTACCTTCAAGACCATGACTTATCGTGAGCTATTGATTGGAACAGATCTCTTGGCAGACAAGTGGTCCCAATTGCTGGACAAACGGGCAGAACGGGTTGGAGTTCTCTTGCCAAATGTAAACAGTCATGTGGCAACACTAACCAGCTTGTGGGCCTCTGGCAAAGTGCCTGCGATTTTGAATTACACTTCCACCATGTCGACGATGCTTCAATGCATTGAGTTAGCTGGAATTAAGCAGGTTATCACTGCTACCTCGTTTCTGGAAAAGGCTAAACTGGACATTAAGCCCCTTGAGGAAGCTGGCATTGAAGTGATTTATTTGGATGAAATAGGAAAACAGATTTCAGGCTTTTCAAAGTTATGCGCGTTTATAAACCACAAGATTAACCCATGGGCTGGAGATTATACTCCTTTTGCCGACACAGCGGTGGTTCTGTTTACCAGCGGCTCCGAGGGAACCCCAAAAGGAGTGGAGCTTACTCACAAAAATTTGCTCGCCAATGTTCGCCAAATCATGTCCGTACTGGATCTTAAAGAAAGTGAAAGATTCTTCACTTGCCTTCCTCTTTTCCACAGTTTTGGCCTCACAGCGGGAACGCTGTTACCACTTTTACGAGGTAGCTATGCTTATCTATTTCCTTCACCTTTAATGTATAGGCAGATACCCGAAGCATTTTATGATAGGGATTGCACGATCCTGTTGGCGACCAATACGTTCCTTAATGGATACGCTCGTTTTGGGGTTGCAGCTGACTTTGCCAGTTTGAGGTATGTCATTTGTGGGGCTGAAAAGGTGCAGGAAGCGACCAGGCAAATATGGGCGCGAAAATTCGGAGTTACATTGGTCGAGGGCTATGGAGCTACTGAAACGAGTCCTGTGCTTTCAACAAATACCATTGTTGAGAATCGAGACGGTTCAGTGGGAAGACTTTTTCCAGGGATAGATTATAAGATAGAACCAATCGAAGGAGTTGAAGAAGGCGGAAAGCTGCTGGTTAAGGGGCCGAATATTATGAAGGGCTATCTGAACCCGGAACCTAATGCTGAGTTTAAAAAACTCAACGGCTGGTATGACACTGGTGACATTGTAACCGTCGACGAGGAGCGTTATATAACCATTAAGGGACGTGCCAAGAGATTCGCCAAGATCAGTGGTGAGATGGTTAGCTTGACGGCAGTCGAGGCGGCTTTGGCCGGGGCATTCCCGCAGCATGGAGAGGATTGCACGATAGCGGTTGTTACCCGACCTGATGCAGACAAAGGGGAGCAGCTAATTGCGGCGACCAACAAGGAAGAGCTTACCGTGGAGGAAGTACGCGGAGCTGTTACTGGTGCCGGATTACCGAACTTGGCTGTGCCTCGTGAAATCAAAGTGTTGCCTGAAATTCCTGTTCTGGGATCGGGTAAGGTAAATTACCCTGAGCTTAGCAAGCAGGTTCTCGGTTAAGCCTCAATCCGTTCAAAGCTCTCCTCAATAAAAGTTGTATTTTGTATTCTGGCCAACTTTGCGTAGAGCCCATCAGCTTCAACAAGTTCTTCATGGGTGCCCTGTTCGACAATAGCTCCTTCTTTTAGGACTAAAATTTGATCTGCTTTCCGAATGGTACTGAGCCTGTGGGCTATTACAAAACTCGTCCGGTTTTTCATGAGACGTACGAGTGCTTCCTGAATAAGACGTTCAGTTGCCGTATCCACACTTGCGGTGGCTTCATCCAAAATCAATATAGGAGCATCTGCCAGAAGCGCACGCGCGATACTAACGCGTTGTTTTTCCCCCACACTAAGTTTGACGCCGCGTTCACCGACACGTGAATCATACCCATCGTGCAGTTCCTGAATGAAAGTATGACAATTGGCTGCTTTGGCGGCCTCGATAATTTGTTCCTCATTTGCATCAAGTTGTCCGTACAGAATATTTTCGCGGATAGTTCCATTGAAGAGAAAGGGTTCCTGGCTAACGATGGCAATGTTGTGGCGCAAGGAGGTTAACGAGGTGTCGGCTACCGATTGCCCATCGATGGTTACAGCACCTGATGTATATTCGTAAAATGCCGGCAGCAAACTTACTAGGGTGCTTTTTCCAGCGCCCGTAGGGCCGACCAAAGCGATCATTTCCCCGGGCTTTGCGTGAAGTGATATGTTTTTAAGCACCGGTCTTTCAGGTTCGTACTCAAAGTTGATATCCGTATAGATAACATCTCCTTTTACCGGCTGTTGTAGCTCTTTGGTGCCTGACTCATCGCGTTCGGTTTCGTGATCAAGGATGTCAAAAACCCGTTCTCCAGCTGCACGCGCACTCTGTAGCATTTGGTTTAGGCCGTGGAGTCGGGCGACTGGCTCATAAAAGAGCATGAGATAAAAAAGGAACCCAACCAGTTCGCCTGGCGTCATTCCCCCTGCCATCACCGCCTTGCCGCCAAACCAAAGTACCAGCACAGTCCCCAGTGCAGCAAAAAAACTCATGGCAGGATTATAACTTGCCCACGCGCGCATAATTCCTAGGTTCCCCTGCCGCAAGTTTTCGGCACGGTCAGCAAAGCGCTCATCCTCATGTACTTGTCTGCCGTAGGCTTTAATTTGACGTATGCCTTGTAAGTCATCCATGAGGATTGCATTCATTGCGCTGGATGCTTCACGTTGACGACGGTAGCGACGGTGAGCCGTGAGAGTGTACCACAGGGCTCCCAGAGCCAATAACGGCAGAGGAGATAGGGCGACTACGGCCAGAAATGGATTGGTGTAAAATAGAATTCCACAGATGCCGCCAATGCAGAGAATAGCGACGGTGCCCTGTTCTGTTCCGTCAATTAAAACCCGTTCTACATTATTAATATCTTCGACAACACGCGTCATGAGATCTCCGCTGGAGCGTTTGTCAAAGTATGTAATGGGTAAACGTTGCAATTTCCCAAAAACCTCCCGACGCATGTCATAGATAACATTTTGCTCGAAGTGATTATTAATGCGGATGCGCAGACTGTTAAAAAGATCACGAAGAAGAAATGCGCCAGCCATAGCCAGCACCGCCCACTTTAGGCGCTGAGTCCCGCCTTCCTTTTGAATGATGCCGTCAATAATGTACTCGGTTAATTTAGGATAGGTTAGCGCACAGGCCAGTGAGAGCACCGCACAGCCCACGGTTGCTAGGGCAAGGCCCTTATAAGGGAGAAGGTACACCCATACCCGTTTTAAGATTTCACCCGTCGACCGTTTACGGGATTTAAAGGAGGGATCTATACTAACTGGCCCGTGGTACGCCATGGGCTCCGAAGGATACGGATGAGATTGGAAGCGTCGAGATAATTGCCCCTAGATTGAGGTGCCACCTTCATCCCAGTGACGAACATAGCAGCATTCACCGTTGGCAATCAGAAACTCTTCTCGCTTGCAGCCATTGTCATGCCAGCGCGTCCAACGCCCCTCCGGTCGTCCTTCCACAAAGAATCCTTCAGCCATTACATTCCCTCTAAGATCAACACCTTGTGCACGACCGGTGAATGGAGTCTTTTCCTTTTTGAAGTAGGACAGACAGTCAAAAAAGTCGATTGATGAAGGGTTGTCTAATGCCAAACCAGTAGCATTCCGCAATTCGATATCAGCAAAACGTACCAGTCTTAGACAACGTACCCTTGATTTGGAACCCCCTTGGTGGCGCACAATCTCCTCCCTGATTGAAATTTACGCAAGTGCAACGAGTTGGACACGAAAACTTATCAACGTCTTTTAATCTTCAGCCTTTGGCTTGAAGTCTATAGCGTACTGAGGTGGCAAGGGAGTATGTCCTCCAACCTTACCGTGACTCGATCAAATTACAGATCGATTACGAGACAGAGCTTAATGATGCACAACGCTCTGCGGTGACGGCATTGCCAGGCCCAGCTCTGGTGATTGCCGGGGCAGGCTCAGGCAAAACCCGTACCCTGACTTATCGTGTGGCCTATCTGCTGGAACAAGGTGTGCCGGCAAACCGAATCCTTCTCCTTACCTTTACCAATAAGGCTGCTAAAGAAATGATGGGACGAGTTGCCGATTTGATTGGGCATGACATGAGTGATTTATGGGGAGGTACTTTCCATTCCATTGGACACCGGGTGCTGCGTCGTCATGCTGAAGAGTTAGGGTTCAATCGTTCCTTTACGATTCAGGACCGGGAGGACACTAAGGGGCTTATCAACGCTTGTATTGCTGAGGCGGAGATTGATGTGAAAGCAACTCGTTTTCCCAAGCCTGAAGTGGTGGCCGATATGGGATCTTTGTCGGTTAATAAGCAGATTGATTTACGAGAGGTGATTGAAGAGCGGTTTCCATGGTTCGAACATCTTACCTCCCAGATTGAAGGAGTGGTTCAACGTTACTCGGAGCGCAAACGTGCTCAAGGCTTGATGGATTTTGATGATCTGCTTGTGCTTTGGCTGAAGCTATTGAAGGAGTACGCAGAGGTGCGTGAGTTATACCAGAAACGTTTTCAGTTTGTATTGGTTGATGAGTATCAGGATACCAATCAATTGCAGGCGGAGCTGATTGATCTTTTGGGAGAACGTTATAAAAACGTGATGGTTGTGGGGGATGATTCCCAAAGTATCTATTCCTGGCGTGGGGCTAATTATGAAAACATTATCGAGTTTCCTGAGAGGTATCCAGATGCAAAAGTTTATAAGATCGAGACAAACTACCGGAGTACTCCGGAGATCCTCAATCTTGCTAATGCAGCAATCGAAGCCAACACGAGGCAGTTCGCAAAGAAATTAGCGGCATCTAGGGGCCCGGGAGAGAAGCCGGTTTTGGCAGTGTGTGGCGAGGCTGGTGAACAGGCGGCCTTTATTGCCCAGCGTGCACTGGAACTGCGTGAAGAGGGTGTGGAGCTAAACGATATGGCGGTGCTTTATCGATCGCACTTTCATGCATTGGAATTGCAGTTGGAGTTTACGCGTCGAAATATCCCTTTCTCCATTACTAGCGGCATCCGATTTTTTGAGCAGGCACACATCAAGGATGTAACTTCGTACTTAAAATGGTTGGCTAACCCACGTGATGAGCAGGCTTTCAAACGTTTGGTGCTGATGTTGCCGGGAATAGGAGGGAAGACAGCCTTTAAGTTGTGGGATCAATTTCTTGCTTTATATACGGATACGACACAATTGGCCGAGGTACTGCAGCAATGTGCTGCGGTGCCGAAAAAAGCAAAAGTAGCATGGGCTCAGTTTTCTGCCACAGTGTCACAGCTTCAATCAGAACCAGTAGCTGGAGATGCGGGGCAAATGATTGAGCTAATTGTGGAGGCCGGTTATGCAGAGTATGTAGAGTCAAATTATGATAAGGCGCCACAGAGATTGGATGATATCGAACAGTTGGGAGTATTTGCTCGCCAGTATGAGACCCTCGAGACTTTTTTGGCTGAATTGGCATTGTTGACCAACGTTGAGGCTGAGCAGGATCGCGGAGAAGATGATCAGGAAAAATTGCGGCTCTCCACCATCCATCAGGCGAAAGGTTTGGAGTTTAAAGTTGTCTTTGTTGTGATGCTTTGTGACGGAATGTTTCCAAGTAATCGTTCATTAGATACAGTAGAAGGAGAGGAGGAGGAAAGGCGCCTTTTTTACGTGGCCATTACTCGTGCCAAAGATGAACTTTATATTTCTTACCCAATGATCCGGACTGTTGCTGGTGGCGGAAGTGAAGACATGATTCAACAACCCTCCCGGTTCCTTTCTGAGTTGCCAGATAAATTGATTGATGAGTGGAAGCTGAGTTCTTTCGATCCCTACCGGGAAGATCCTTTTTAGGTTAAAACCCGCAATCCATCAGGTGTTTTCAGGCTTGGCTCTACTAGCAAGGCAGTCGCCCAAGCGTCGCTTTGCGTGGCAGAATCACAAATAACAGCAGCTACGCTTGCGGCTTGAGTGGGCCGGCCTGTTCGCGGGTCAATCACGTGACCTTGCTCTACACCTTTTTCATCAAGGAAAGACTTGCCGCCAATGCCGGAAACAGAAAGAGACTCGTTTTCTAGATCTACGATGTGTAATGGCGGGTGCTGTTTATCCTGAAGTTCTACGGCTATTCGCCATGGAGTGCCATCTGCCTGCGTGCCTGCAGCACACACTGTGCTGGTGCCGCCGTGGATGAGAAAATTGGTAAATCCATTTTCAAGTAATAATTTTGACGCCTGTTCCAAGGCATAACCTTTTCCGATGGAACCGAGATCAAGCATGACGCCTTCAAGGTTGAGTCGCACAGTACAGTCAGAGGTATTTAGTTTTAAATGATTTATCCCAACCAACGCACAGGCTTGTTCGATTTCTTTTTCTGTAGGCACAGAACCGGTTTCGTCCGTGAAACTCCAACATTTCATGAGTGGAGCAATAGTAATATCAAAAGCTCCCTTGGTTTGTTCATTCAATTCAATACAGCTTTGCAGAAGGAAAAACACTTCGGGCGATACAGGGACGGGTTCGTGCGCACCTCGCGCGTTGATGTGTGAAATTTCACTGGTGGGTTGGTAGAGGCTTAACATGGCCTCAAGTCGAGAAACTTCTGCCAACGTCTCTTCCGCCGCAGCACGTAATATGGCCTCAGGTGCGCCATGCAGCGCAACCTCAAATCGGGTAGCCATGGCCTCGATGGCAACGGTTACGGTGTCATTCATGAATGAGACAAAAAAGGCTCCGCAGGATATCCTGCGGAGCCGGTGATTCTTTAGTTGGCTTAGCCGCCGATTTCCTTAATCGGGCCGTATGGGCCATGATTTAACTTGGCCTCTTCGGCGTAATCATAAGGCTTGAGTTCGTTTCCAGCTCCGTCAGTTACCTTGCGGGTTTTCGGATCGAAGTGAGCCATGGTGCCGCGTCGGTCGGAGATTTCGGCAAGCGAAATAACCGCTTGAACCTTCATGGCAAGGTCGATGCCTGCCACTGGCTCCTTGCCACTGCGGATACAATCCAGCCAGTTTTTGTGGTGCTGTGGGGTGGTGTTGCCACTAGGCTCGAGGTTGGTGTAGCTCTCGGGGTCAAACTCTTCGGCGAAAGGACGCTCAGGTTTGTACTCAAGACTCGAACCATTGGTGCTAAGATACATCGTGCCGTATTGACCACGGATCGTCTCGTTAAGCCCTTGCTCATTGACTGAAGAACTGGTGACGATGAGCGTCATTCCATTTGGGAACTCAGCGAGCACTTGGGTGTTATCGCTAACATCGCGGTCAGGAGTAATCTTGCGGGTGCCTAGGCATACAACGCGGCTTGGAAACTCGGCGTTGCCAGTGGCGCGCATTAGCGGGAACAGCCGATGGGGAACAAGGTCGCCCAGTAGGCCTGCACAATAAGGAAGATACTTGCGCCAGCGGAAGTAGTGGTCGGCGTTGAAGTCAATCTGCTTCATGTCTTCCCGCAGCCAACCGATTTTGCCTCCACCGGTAGTCCATTGGATGTCGCCTTTGGTGGCCCAGTCCTGTAGACGATAGTTCCATTCACCCTTTGGGTTATTGCGCATGTAGGAGCCCTGAGCTAGGACGAGTGGCCCCATTTTACCCTGAGCGATCAATTCAGCTGCCTTGGCAAAATTGCCGCAGCTGGTAATCTGGGATCCCACCTGTACTTTGCGCTTGGTGCGCTTGACGGCATCATAAAGCTCGAAAGCCTCACCGAGATAACGCGTCATCGGCTTCTCGACGTACATGTCCTTACCGCTTTCCATGCTCTCAATACAGATCTTGGTGTGCCAGTGGTCTACGGTAGCGCAAACAATGGCATCAATATCCTTACGCTCAATTACCTTCCGGTAATCGGTATAGGCTTCGACCTTGTCTTCTGAATTTTTGGTAATGAAGTTCTTGGCGTTCTTAGCGCGGTGAGTGGACACATCGCAAACCGCTGCCTGTGCGATATTGTTATCCTCAGCATTTTGGCGCATTTGGCGAACGTGTGCTCCAAAGCCTCGGCCACCTACACCAATATAGCCCACAACGATTTTCTCGTTAGCGCCTTTTACATTGGCTGAGGGAGCTTGCCCGGCCCCGTACACCGGCACCTTCAGTGCGGCAACAGCGGCAGCGGCAGTACCGGTCTTTTTCAGGAATTGCCGGCGGTTTTCGCCGGATTTGGTCTGCTTGTTTGTGCTCATAAAAAACTTTGGTTCAAGTTAATCAAACGGAATTTGCAACCATAGCTGCCACAAGCCAAGGGTCAATCTCAATCCTGTGAGTGAGATTTGATTGCGAGGCTGTTTTTCTGGTCGAAAATGCCTAAATGCTTGCTTCCGCCACCTCCCTTCATTCCATCGATTGGATGGTGATTGGGAGTTATCTGGCCGGTATTATTGCCTTGGGGGTTTGGTTGGGGAAGGGCCAGAAAACCACCCGCGATTATTTTTTGGGCGGTCGGGATTTGCCATGGTGGGGGGTGGCCTTCTCCATTGTGGCTACTGAAACCAGTGCGCTCACCTTTATTGGTGTTCCGGCCATGGCTTATGGAGGAAACCTGATGTTTATTCAGGTGGTGATTGGATATGTAATTGGCCGTGTCGCATTGGCAGTGGTCATGGTTCCCTTCTATTTCCGAAATGAAGTTTATTCGCCTTATGCACTTATAGGAAATGCCTTTGGTAGCGGGGCTCATAAAACGGCAGCGGTTCTTTTTCTAATTGCAGGAACGTTGGCTGCTGGGGTGCGAGTATTTGTGACCTGCATTCCTTTGCAATTGATGCTCGATTGGCCGGTGCTGCCGGCAATTCTCTTATTCGTTGGTTTATCACTTATCTATACATACGTAGGAGGGCTCAAGGCGGTCGTCTGGACTGATGCAGTACAGTTCTTTCTCTTTCTGGCTGGCGGACTCTTTGCCCTTTTCTATATTCCGACCTTAATTGATGGAGGTTGGGGTGGAGCGATAGAACTGGCGCGGGCAGGTGGTAAATTGGAATGGCTCAATACAGATTTAGCCCTAGGCTCCCCGTATAATATTTGGATGGGTGTTTTGGGTGCCGGTGTATTTGTGCTCTTTACTCACGGGATTGACCAGTTGGTAGCCCAGCGTGTGCTGGCTTGTCGGTCGGTTGCCGATGGGCGAAAGGCCCTTCTCTTTTGCGCAGCGGTGATTCTGCCCATGATGCTACTTTTTTTAATGGTGGGAGTATTGCTTTGGGCTCATTACCAGCAGACACCGATTCCCATAGAGATACCTGAGAATTCATTAGGCAAAAAACAAACCGATTATGTCTTCCCCATCTTCATGTTGGCTGAGGCTCCGGTAGGGGTGAAGGGATTATTACTGGTGGGTATTTTTGCGGCTGCGATGTCTTCAGTCAGTTCAGCTTTAAGTGCGCTTTCCTCAGTGACAGTTATGGATTTGGGTTTGGCAAAAAAGGATGCGAGTGATGAGAGCAAACTAAAAACCAGCCGCGCTTGGACACTTTTCTGGGGAGCCATGCTTATTGTTGTTGCTTTTGCCAGTCGCGAGGTGAAGTCGGTAATGGATGCGGCCTTTAGCTTGGTAGGACTCACTAGCGGAGGATTATTAGGCGGCGTATTGTTGTCGCAGACCCTAAAGCAAGGCCGAGGAGTGCCGGTCATGGTCGGGATGGGCGTATCCCTAATTAGCATGATCGCAATTAAGTATGGGCTTAAGGAGGTCATTCATTGGCCGTGGTATACAGCCATCGGTTGCGGGATTACACTTTTAGTAACGCTATTGGCTAACGCCTTCTATGAGGCGAGGGAGAATGATTGAGGCTGTGCGGGCCTACTTTTATTTGTTTCAGCTGTGGTAATGGTTCAAACTATAAACTTAAATGGCCCAAGGCAAGTAGGCCATAGAAGGTGTATTCGCAATCAAGGTAATCATCGGTCCAGTTGCCATGGAAACCGCCGGTGGCATCCCAAAGGGTATCAATGAAATCCAGGCAGCGTTCTGTTTCTTCTTCAGTAAGGCGAACTTCCAATGCAGCCAATGCATGGAGTGCGGTAGCTGTCGTTAGTAAATCCGGCATAGGGGCTCCGGGTACTGCCACAAACCCGCCTTGAGGGTGCAATTGATTCCTCAGCCATTTGCCCACTTCATCATTAATGGGTAAATGCAGGTTGTTTAGCAAGACCACTGCTCCGGCAGTTGGATTGGTGGAGCCTACCGGAAGATTGGGGTGATTATTCCAGGCGTGATCGGGTGTCTCCAAGGCTTTCAGGCTTTGTAATATGCGCAGTGGCTTGGGCGGGAGCTTGCCTAAATCCTGATAAGCGCCCAAGGCAAGGAAAGAGCCGTAGGCCGTGCCGTGTTCACGCTCAGGATTATTGTCCCAGCCCCCGCAGGGTTTTCGAAAAGCTTCCAGTCGGCTGAGTAGTGCCTTACGAAGGCCCTTAGGCATACGGTTTTGGCCGATTGTTCCCCAGCAGCGACAAAGGCAACTTAAGTGGACTAGATCCAATCCTTCTCCTTCCTCAAATTTCAGCAGGAATTTTTCCACTGCATTCCTTTCCGGCTCTACTTGAAAGGCGGCCAGTGCATTCAGGCCAAAGACGGTATAGTATAGGTCACTTTCTCCGTCCCGATCACAAAATCCGCCATCAGGATGTTGTTGGGAAAGAAGGAAGTCCCGAACCAAATCGCTAGCGTCTTCAAGGGCTTTTGGCGCGACACGCGCTACCTGCAGCATTTCCAGCCGGAGGCTCATGAAATTGAGTTAGGCTTGAACCTTTTGAGCCTGCCGTTCACGCACCTTATCGAGTTCACTGACTTGCTGCACCTCACTGCACCAGCCTTTAACCACCGTATCATTGAAAATTTTTCCAATCACGCGCCGCAATAATCCTTTAAGGTTAGCATTTTCCAGATCGGTCAACGAACGAATAGCCATTTCTTTGTAGGTGAGCTGCAGGTCCTCAGCGCGCTTTACGGCTTTAAGGTTACGGTACCATTCTTCAATTTCCTTGAGAGTGATGTCTTCAGGAATTTGCCTTCGCCAAATTCGTGCCAGCTGACCTTTTTGCTCATCTTTGGCTTTTTCGTGAGCTATGGCCAATAGCAGTGTGGGGCGAAAACCGGCTAAATCGTTGGTTTCACCTTCACTGCCTAAATCCGATAGGTCATCGCGAATCTGATATGCGATCCCTAGATTCTCGCTGTACTGCCCCAAAACCTCGGATACGTCTTCATACTTTTCCAGATCGGCGTAAATGCAGCCCAGTTGCAGGGCGACTTCAAATGCAGGTGCGGTTTTTTGCCTGAAAATATCAAGCACCTCGACAGACTTGAGGGGTTCGGGATTACGTTTCCAAATGAGTTCAGCACCTTGTCCGCGGCAAAGATGTCTTTGGCCTTCGGCTGCGACCTTGAGCATGGCCGCGCGCTGTTCGGCCGAGACAGATGTTTCAGCAATTAACCGGTAGCCTTCCCCTATGAGTAAATCGCCCACGTTTAATGCGACAGCAATACCGTATTCCTCATGCAAAGTCTTTTCGCCGTAACGTTCGGTATCTTCATCCTCAATGTCATCATGAATGAGCGAGGCCTTGTGGAAACATTCAATAGCAACAGCCACTTTTCTGAGGTCTTCTGGGATCGGCTCATCTGCATCACCACGAAGCGCCTGAAAAGAGGCGGAGGTAAGGAAAGGTCGCCAGCGTTTGCCTGATCTTGCCAGCCATTGCCGGGCAATTACTTCAGTATCCCCTTCACTTTGGCCCATGATGTTTTCGAGTGATTCCGGAGTGAACCACGTCTCTACTTCTTCATGTAATTGGCTTAGATCGAGTCTGCGGGTTTTGTCATCACTGGTTAGATGTATGTAATCCCAGATCCATTCCTCATCCACGGTGGTATCAATGCAGTCATCCTGCAGGAGCGGGATTGCTACTCCGGGTACAGCTGCTGCTTCCATGTATGGAAAGGCACGTTCCAAAACAGGAATACAAGCCACACCGACAATCGCATCAATCTTGCCGGTTTGAATGAGGCTCATCACGATGGCACTTCCTTCAGCGACCAATGCGGCATACCCTAGTTTCTCTGCTTCGTACTCTAAGTCTTGAATACTACAGAGCCCACAGCTTTTGCAGAGTAATCCGAATTCATCGAAGGGTGCTGGGCACTTGGCTTCGACACGCAGACATTTGGGCACCATTAATAGTCGGCGCTCAAAAGGTACTGCTGCAAGTGTTTCGCGCCAAAGTTCGTTGTTAATGAGGATGCCAATGTAATCACGGTAAACTTCTTTGGTATCCAGCGCCACTACGAGTTTATCTGCATGTACCTTAAGGTCTTCCAGTGGCACGGGGGGGACCAGTGTTTGTTCGGCAACATAATGACGCACCTCACGTAGGATCAATTCCCTCTCTTCCCGGGTTTGAGGAATATTCTCCTTGGGCTGCCGCAGCTTTTGCTGGGGCACAACGCGGGGAATCTTTAATGGTGCGCTGGTTGTAGGCATACAATCACTTGGCTGCTCTGCTAACAGTGGAGTTTGTTTGGACGGGCGATACTGCTTATATTATTCAGACGTGTCTACGCAAAAAGGGTTACCTTGCCACTGAAATACAGGCTATTATTGCTTAGTGAACTCGTTTCGGTTGTGCGGCCTGCCAAGCTTTTTTCCCCACTTTTTTTACAGAATGCAGATGGACGAAAGCACCTTTTTTGTTGCCCACCACGATATCGAGAAGGCCATCGCCATTTACATCCCCTGCAGCTACCTGAGTGCCTACCCCAGAATTGTCGTCAATTTGGTGCGGGATATATTCAGCGTTATCGTTCTTGCGGGTAAGCTCAAACCAGTAAAGTACTGCTGGTGCGCCTGGTTCGGCGTCTTTACCCGGGCCATGAGCCCAGAAGCGTTTACCGGTGACAATATCAAGTAGGCCATCACCGTTAATGTCGGCTAAGTCGATAGCGTGGATCTGGCTAAATTTAACTCCGTAGGGATTTTGTTCTGGTTTGCTGTTGATAATCACATGTTCTGCGAATTTCACCGAACCGTTTTTGTGTGTCCCTCTATTTTCATACCACGCAAGGCCATAGCCGTGACCATCCCAACTGGTGATAACATCATTGCGGCCGTCACCGTTTACGTCGTAGGCATACATTTGCGCGCCACCTCGCAAGAGACTGAAGGGAACTTTATGAAACCGCCATGGAGTGCCATCAACCTTTTTGGGTTGTTCCCACCAGCCAGCTGTCTCAAGGATATCCTTGCGGCCATCACCATTTACGTCCCCCGCTCCATAGCCATGGGTATACTTATGCCATTTACCTGGGGTGCTAATTTTGACGAACTTCCACTCCTTGGTGGGATCATTCCAATCGGCTTGGCCGTAGCCGAGGTGTTTATCGCGGAAGACGAGGATCTCTGGCTTACCGTCCCCGTCCATGTCCTCTAGGCGTGGAGATTCGCCATCGCTTACGGGGAAAATGTTGTGGCTTTTCCAGAGGCCTTTTTTGTTTTTTGGATTTTCGTACCAGGTGGTGTCTTTGCCCGGCCAGCCAAAGACGAGAACGTCCTTCCAGCCGTCAGAATTGAAGTCGTAGGTGTAGGTAAGAAAATTATTGGAGTAACCGTTGGTGCCGCTGAGCTGTCCCTTGTAGCCTGAGATTGTGACCTTTTTGCCGTCCTTCATCATGTCGAAGGTTGGAGAATCATCATAAATGGTATGTCGCTGCTTAAAATCCGGTCCAGCATACCAATAGGGGCCTACTACCACGTCCCCTTTGCCGTCCTTGTTAAAATCCCCGTAATGCCCGCCCTCAGCCCAGAAGTGTGCGGTGAGATGATGTTTTGTCCAAGAGTGGATCTTATATTCGGCGGCTGACAGGGGTAGATACAGCATCGCTATAACCGCAAATATGTGCTTGAGCATGGACGGAAGTGTGTAGGTACCTATCAATTGGGTCAAGTGTCGCAAAATGCGTGACGCACCTGAAAATGGGAGTATTTTAGATCCTCTGGTCGTCTACCCATTATGAAAACGAAACTGGCTTCTCTATTTCTTTTATTGGCCGTCTTAGCCCCGTTTTATCAGGTGCAGGCCGGCGGTTTGATCGTTGTTTCAGATGTTAGAATTCTCCCTGCTCCCCGACCTCCGATCATTGATCATCCAATTCATCCACCCCGCCCATGGCCAGTACCTCGTCCTCGGGTGTACCGGTTTGCTCCGATGGAGGTGCAGGAACAAAGGGTCAGCATCAAGGTAACTGATCAGATTGCTGAGACGACTGTTAAGCAGGTCTTTTATAACCCCAATCGAAGCCGACTGGAGGGTCACTTTATTTTTCCAGTACCTAAGGGAGCTGTGCTGACAGATTTTCGCATGGATATCAATGGTGAGATGCAGAAAGCCGAACTTTTGAAAGCCGAGAAGGCACGCAAGATTTATGAGGACATCGTGCGTAACGCGCAAGATCCAGCCTTATTAGAGTATGCTGAGCATGATCTTTACAAGGTACGTATTTTCCCCATTGAGCCCAACAGCACTAAGCGCACGCGCGTGACTTACAAACAGGTGCTTAAGAAAGATAGTGGTTTGGTGAGTTACAAGTATCCTCTCAATACGGGCAAGTATTCAGCTAAGCCAATTAAGACCCTAAGTGTGAAAATGGAGATCGAGTCCCAGACTCCACTCAAATCTATTTATTCACCCAGCCATGAAGTAGAGATCAAGCGCGATGGTGCCAAGAAGGCGTTGATTGGTTATGAGGAAAAGAATGTTCTGCCCGAGAACAACTTCGCGATTTATTTCACTCCGCAAAAAACCGAGCTGGGATTGAACCTCTTGACCCATCGACCTGACCCAGACGAGGACGGTTACTTTCTTCTTTTGTTGTCACCCGGGATTGACGTGAAGCAGGAAAAGGTCGTGGAGAAAGATGTTGCGTTTGTTCTCGATACCTCAGGCTCCATGGCTGGAAAGAAAATTGAGCAGGCCAAGAAGGCCTTGGAGTTTTGCCTTCATAACCTTAATGATGGAGACCGGTTTGAGGTGGTGCGTTTTTCCACTGAGGCAGAGACTCTGTTTTCTGAGCTCAAGGAAGTGTCTGACAAAAGCCGTGAAAAGGCCCTGAAATTTGTCGGAGGCTTAAAACCGATTGGAGGAACGGCCATTAATGATGCCATGGCTGCTACCTTGAAGCTCCGGCCTAAGAAGAGCAAACGCCCCTTTGTGGTAATCTTTTTAACCGATGGCCGCCCAACCGTTGGCATTACTGGCGAAAAACAGATTGTCCAGAACGTGAAGGATGAAGCGGGCAAGACCCGTGTCTTTTGTTTCGGGATTGGAAATGATGTGAATACCCATCTTCTCGACAAGATCACCGAGTCCACCAGAGCCTTTAGTCAGTATGTCCTGCCTTCTGAGGACATCGAAGTGAAGGTTTCTCAGTTCTATACCAAAATCAATGAACCCGTTTTGGCTGATCCGGATGTAGTGGTTTCATGGGAAGCCAACTTGAAGCAGTTTTATCCTGCCCCACTTCCAGATGTTTTCAAGGGAGACCAAATGGTGGTTGTGGGCCGCTATTCAGGTAAAGGTAAGGGAGATTTGTTATTGGCGGGCATGGTGAACGGTAAAAAGGTTAAGATGGAATACCCCGTCGAGTTTCAAGCTGAATCTGATAAGCATGACTTTATCCCGCGCTTGTGGGCGACTCGGCGGGTGGGATACCTATTGGATCAAATCCGATTGCATGGTGAAAACAAGGAACTCAAGGAAGAGGTCACTACGCTAGCCAAGAAATATGGCATCGTAACTCCGTTTACCGCATATCTGATTTTGGAAGATGATCGGATCAATAATGTGGCGGTCAACCGCCGTCTTTTGGGTGGGCTCGATAGAGATGCTGGTGCCGTTCGTGCTTTGGAAGAAAATCTCAAATCCATGAAAATGGATAAATCAGGTGCTGGTGCAGTTGCAGCAGCCCGTGCTCAGCAAAGCTTAGTTCAAGCCAATTCATCATACAAAGCCTTATCATCATACAGCTGGTCAGCAGGAGCCCTTGCGGCCCCGGGAGCAAGGGATACAACTACACGCTATTTTTCAGGTGCGGGAGGTGGTCAGGTTCAGCAGAATATCCGCTTTGTGGCCGGTCGAAGCTTTTATCAGAACGGGACCTGCTGGATAGATGCCGAAGTTCAAACCTTGAAAAAGAAAACCAAAAAAATCCGCATTAAGTTCGGCTCGAAGGCTTACTTCAATCTGGTGGCAGAAAAACCTGATACATTAAAGTGGATTTCATTAGGCAAACACGTGGAGTTTGTGCTAGATGGCAACCATTACGAGATTTATCAAGAAACCAAAAATGAAAATAACTAAACTCATACTCAGTGTCCTTTTTGTAACCCTTGGCCTGAATCTTCAGGGTGCGGAGCCTGCCAAGCCGAAGAGGATATTCAAGGCTCCCAACGGGAAAGAGTTTCCAGCTCATTGGGGGCAACCCCCCTTAAGACAAACGCGCGACCTCCGGGTTCTTCCCGGTGGTTATGGTCGCGGTAGTGGGACATGGGCTCGTTGGATTCAGGAGAATTTGGATAAAGACGCAAAAAAGCCGGGAGCAAAGCCGGTGCCTGCTCCGCCAATTGCCGTTGATCCGGTGGCACCCCGCCCAGTTGCTCCGCCTGTTTTTGATCCCAATGCGAAAGCTATGGAACAAGCCAAAAAACAGGCTAAGGAAGATACAGCCATGGTGCAGGCTGCCATCAAGGCCTGGGAAAAAGCCAAAGCCGAGAGTAAAGGTAATTACAGCTATAAGGTAAGTTTTACCAGCTGGGTTGGCTTTGGAAATGAAACCATTATCGTTGTAGAGAATAATAAAGTGACGGAGCGGAGATACCGCACATTCAACCGTCGACGCCCGGTTCCTGCCCCTCGGCCTGGCGGAGTAGTTCCTCCCCAGCCTGAAGGAGACAGCTATCTGGAAAAAGGCGCGCAGCTTGGCAAAAACAAAAAGGGTGCCCCAGCCAAGACACTGGATGAGCTTTATGAGATAGCTTTGGCAACGGCAAAGAAACCACTCAAAGAATTTGAGCGTCGTTACATTCGTAGCGACAAGCAGGGGCTACTGGTTTCCTGTTATATCATGGATCGCCGGATTGCTGATGATGCCCCACGCAATGGATTGGTTGTTTCCAGTATCACTTTAGGAAAGGTTAGTACAGCTAGCAACAATGGAGGTGATGTCACCCGATTAACTATCAGTGACAATGGTAAAACGATTACTGTTAAGGCAGGTCAACACATAGAGATTAGCTTGGCTGGTAACCCCACTACCGGTTTCACATGGAATGATAAAACTGCAGGGGATGTTCTAAGTCTTTCTGGGAAGGTATCTCACCGTGCCGGTGGCCCGGCATTGGGTGCTCCTGGCATGTCAACTGCGAGCTATTTGGCTAATAAGACTGGTAAGGCAGAGATCGTTCTGGAGTATAAGCGTGTCTTTGAACAGAAACCGCCATTGAAGACCTTTAAGGTGACTGTTGCAGTGGCAAAAGGTGGGACAAGCAGTACAAAACCGGTTGCGGGAAACAATCAGGCGCGTATTGCAGAACTGTTAAAAGAAATCGTGCGCATGAAAGTCTTTGCGCGCCGTGCACGTTTTACTCCAGAAGAGCTTGCTAAACACAATGCCAAGCTGGCTGAACTTGAAAAAGAGCTGGCTACATTACAGGCGGGAGGAGGCAAACCCGAAAATACTAAAGTCTACAGGGCACCTAATGGAAAACCTTTCCCGACTCATTGGGGGCAACCTCCCTTAAGGCAAACTCGTGATTTGAGGCCTTTACCCGGAGGGTATGGTCGCGGGAGCGGGACATGGGCTCGTTGGATTCAGGAGAATTTGGATAAAGATGCTGCCAAGGGCGGGGGCAAGCCCGGTCACGATAAACAAACCGGAGTACCCACCTTTGAAGAATGGGTAAAGGGAGGAAAAAAAATCCCTGCGGGTCGTGTTTTTATCGGAGGATCACCCTGGTTTAATGAACGTACCGGTCAGAGCCGCTCAGCTGAGGAAGTATACAAAATGCTTTATGGCAAAGCTGGTGGTGGAAACAAACCGGTTCGACCCAAGCCGATTCGTCCCAGTGTGAACAATGAGGAGATTCAAAAGTTACGTCAGGAAATTGCGCGCATGAAGGATTTCATGAAGCGCGCCCGGTTTACACCTGAAGGCTTGGAGAGATTCAAAGCTCGGCTGAAGAAACTGGAAGACCGTTTGTCTGAATTAACCAAGGGTAAGTCATAATAGTCGGCAACTTTCCAAGTTCGATTTACTTTTCGTAGATAACCAAATCCTTGTACTCCACGTGCATATCCTGCCCGCCGTGGAGTTGCAGGCCGATGTGCCCGCGTCTGCGGCCCGGGTCCTTTTTTAACTCAGAGGAAACCACGCCATTAATTTTAACGACTATATGTTTACCGATGGCGCTGAGTTCCAGATCGGTCCACTCTCCCTGCTTGTAACCGCGTTCCTGTATTACCTTTGCATTAGGCTTATGAACCCAGGCGCGTCCGCCCGTTTCATACAGTCCACCTGTCTCCTGCGTAGTATCCACTTCCACCTGAAAACCGTTCACGCTGACGGCACTCTTAACTCTTTCGGCTCTAAAATAAAATCCACTGTCACCCTTGTGTACGCGGAACCTTGCTTTTACCACAAAGTCAGAGAACTGTTTATCAGTGAGTAAAATTCCGTGCCGCCTTTCACTGCGCGGACTGGTTCCTACAATAGCACCATCCTTTACCTGCCATTTACCGCCGGGTGCAGGGGTCCAGCCTTTGAGGGTTTTGCCATCAAAAAGAGGAGTGCCTTTATCGGCAGCCGTTAAGCTAATCGCAAGAGAGAAAAGGAAGAGAAATATTTTCATAATTAAATTAGTTTTTCTGTGCATTAAGTGCAGCTTCTGCTTTGGCGTTTGCAGCTTCTGCTTTCTTGGCAATTTCATCGGCGCTGGGAAGGCTCTGTAAAACTTCAAGTGGGATATCAATATCTGCTTCAGCAGCCAGTTTCGTCAGGCACTTGGTGCGTTCGCCCAGAGCCTTATCTGAATCGCGTTCCTTGGAGAAACGGCTTCTGGAACGCTGGCTTCTGTCACGCAGCATTTGATATACATCTCCACCCAGGAGGGCAGAGATATCGATCTTCATCTTTTCGCGGTTTAGATCTCCATCACTCACCACGTCGCCATTGATGGGGCCGCTTTTATATTTGGGGAACATGATCGCCGCTTCTGGGCAAACGCGACTACAGGCCGGGCAGTTGGTTTTGCAGTTGTCATTATTCTGCACCTGAATCTCCTGCTTATCATCCGTGCCGTACACATCAAATAGGCAGAAGGATAGACATTGCATGCAGTTGGTGCACCGGTCGTAATCAATCACTGGAAACCAGGGTTTCCAGTCACCGTGTTTGGCTGCTTTTGAGCTTTCGCGTTCTTCTTCAACCAGTTGGGTTATTTCTTCAGGGTTATGTCCGTTAATATCTCTAAAACGAATTGAAACCAGACCATTGACATCCTCCGCTTCCGGAACTTTTCCATTATTGAACCGTCCCAAAACCAAAAGTGAGCTTTCATCGGCTTGGGATACCTTTCCCTCACCGGCACAAGTGACGGCGTAGCCCTTTTCCAATAACGCAAGCAGGGTGGAACTGCGTTCATCAGCGGCCAACTTTTCAGCCCCCTCCCCTTCATAGAGGATAATGCGTAAAGTGGTTTCCTCTGCGATAGCCATGGGTTTAAATCTTCTTTTCCCCTTCCACCTTGGCCACCGAACCATCGGCAGGTAGGTTAGGCGTTAGAGTTTCATTTAACACCGTATTGGTCGCATCCTCAGCATTCAATTCGCGCATATTGACTACTTCAGTGTGCTCACCATTTAGTGTAGCCTGACAGCCTCCAAAGAGCCATTTTACGGCACGGGGGTAGCATGCTGCAATTTTGACCGGGGATTCCCCGGCTGCCAAGCGCTTGAGTGCGGGGTCACGGCGTGCAGCCATTTCGCATAAGTCAGCAACTGCATCGAAGGCCTGACCTGATTTGCATAATCCCTCCAATACGCTACTCTTCACCTCATCAGGCACAACTCGAGCGTAGTTGCAGTGGCAAAAAAGAATGCGCGGCTTTTCAGGCATGAACGTTCGGAAAAAATAGTCCTTTTGATGCCTTTTGCCAATGACTGAAAACTTGGCCCTAAATTTAGGCTAAATCAGTAATCCGATGTGTTGGCTCTGGTTTGCCTGGGCGGAAATGCTCCAAGTGATCCAAAGTGGCAGTGAGTTCTGCTGGCACGTTGGCAACTGCCTTTTCTACAGCGTTACGTAAGCTATCGGGATCGCCTTCAGCACGTAGGTTGATAATGAGTTGTCCACTTTCGATTGGAGTATCCAGATCTGCCGAGAGTTCCGGTACAAAGTCGTTTCGAACCAGATTAATGATTGCTACATTTCCGCCTAGGCCAGTATCCGGGCTCAAGGTCATTTTTAGGTGTGCAATTTCTGAACCCGTTTTATTCATTTGGGTTTGAATATCCGCCGCCAGTTGCTGCAGTACGCTCTTGGCTTCAAAACTATCCTCGCTATTGAGTTGTACGGTGGCATTCAACCAACCGAGTAATGCTTCACCTTCAGCATAAACCTCATAATCTACTTCCATGACATTGCGGGCGATTTGTTCAGCGTCAATAATCCGGTCGAACCATTGCTTTAGCCCTTCGCCGCTTCGGGCCGAAACATGCAGCACTTCAGCTTTTGGGAATTCGATTTTAAGAGTATTGGTAAGAGCAGTGAGCTTATCAGCATCCAAAAGGTCCGTTTTATTGATGACAATAAAATCTGCCTCTTCAAGTTGTTTACGGTAGATATAGGTGACTTTTTCAGAAAACTGGCCGCCTTCAGCCAAGCCAAAGATGCGTGATGCACGGATGGGGTCTACAAGCACGCTTAAAGGGGCGATACTAAAATCATCGCCATAAATCCGGCGTAATGGATAAGTGACTGTCGCTACTAGATCAGTGCAGCTACCTACTGGTTCAGCAATAAAGACATCCGGGCGGGTCGATTCGGTAAGCTTTCCGGCTGCATCAACCAATGAATTGAATCGGCAACAGAAACAACCTCCGGGAATTTCCTCGGTGGCAAATCCCTTGGAGCGTAGCATAGCTGTATCAACTAATTCACGGCCCTGATCATTGGTAATCAAACCAACCTTCTGGCCTTGATCACTCAGGTGTTGAGCAAGTGCGGCGACACTGGTGGTTTTTCCCGCTCCCAGAAATCCACCTATCATGATGTAACGGGCTTTATTCAATTTCCTTATCCTTTTCTGCCTGCTGCTGCTCCAGCATTTTGTCGATGGTTTGATTAAGAATAGCAGCGTAACCTTCTGCGTCGACGCATTTATTATCCAGCTGACCTTTCACTTCATATATCCACCCCTCGTTGTAGGGCTTCTTATTGATGAGAGCGATGTTCTGCTGCAGCGCCGGGTTGGTTCCCACGAATTGACCTTCGGTAAAAGAATAGACATCACTAATGGCCTTGAAACCTTCCACCCAACCCAAAATCTGACCTGGTTGTATTTGGGCTCCGGGTTTTATTTCAAAACCATGGTCGACCATATCACCTAGCATGCGGGTGGCAAACTTGGTGAAACCAATTTGCAAAACGCCGTCTCTTGCCTTAGCCCAGAAATGTGAGGGGCTGTAATGGTAATTCAATGGCAGATGCGTGGCAAAATGCGTTCGTTTAAAAAAGAGTGTTTTTTTGCCATCAGCCATCTGATCAAGTGAAGGTTTCGGATTAGCGGTTTGGAATCAAGCCACAAAAGGCTCGAAACCAACGCATTGGTAAGTATCCTCGGTTCTGCTCCCATGCTCTACTTTGATCATAATGCGACCACTCCTTTGTGTGCATCGGCCAAGGATGCTTGGGTGGATGCCATTGACCGGTATGTGGGTAATCCTTCTAGTCCTCACCGAATGGGCGCAAGAGCAGAGCGCGCAATGGCAGATGCGCGCGATCAATTGGCTGGATTTTTAGGGTGCAGCCCTTTGGATATCGTTTGGACATCCGGGGCAACTGAATCCAATAATCTGGTGCTTCATCATTGCGCCCAAGCTTTGGAAGGGGATGAGGAAGTCTGGATTTCGGCCATTGAGCATCCTTGCGTGATTGAGGCAACCCGCACCCATTTCCCCAACCGTTATAAAACGCTTCGGGTCAATAATACGGGCGTTTTAGATGTGGATGTTTTAAAGGAAAGACTAACCAAAGAAAAACCCGGCTTGATCGCCGTGATGGCGGCCAATAACGAAACAGGTGTATTGCAGCCGTGGACAGAGGTGCAACAGCTCTGTTCAGAATATCAGATTCCTTTTTTTTGCGATGCGGCACAGTGGGTAGGGAAACTTCCAGCCAAGGGGTTAGGCGACTGTGATTTTGTTAGTGGATGCGCACATAAATTCGGGGGTCCTCAAGGTGTAGGCTTTTTGAAGTGCCCTTCTAGAGGTGCTGTATATTCACAACTGGTGGGAGGAGCACAGGAAGAAGGTAGGCGGGCAGGAACGGAGAATGTAGCGGGAGTACTGTCCATGATGGCGGCCTTGAGGGAACGAGAACATCAGTTGACTTCCGGCATTACTCAGGAAAAAGAGGCTTGGCGGAATGCCTTTGTAATGAGCCTCATTGGCGCGGAAGTTCTGGGTAAAGGTCAAGGGAGGCTTTGGAACACGGTAAGTGCGTTGCTTCCGGGAGATTGTCAGGCACGCTGGGTGGTAAAGCTGGATAAAGCCGGCTTTGCCGTATCAACCGGCAGTGCCTGTTCTAGCGGAAAGGAAACACCCAGCCATGTTCTCACAGCGATGGGCGTTGCGAAAGAAGATGCCGATAGAGTGGTGCGTTTTAGTAGTGGATGGGAGACGACTGCTGAGGATTGGCAGGCACTCGTTAAAGGGGTCAATCAGGTAGCCGGTGAATTGGTCTAACTAATCCTCTTTTTGCCCGGGAGGAAGCAGTGAAGGTTCGTTTTCATTGTTACCAGGAAGGGGTCCGGACGGCAGGGGGGAAAGTCCAGGACTATCCGAGTTAATATTACTGCCTGGCGGGGCTAACCCTCCTGGTCCGGCGGGCCCGCCTCCAGCATTATCTGGATGGAATGGGTTGGGCTTTTGCACATTTTTTTGTCCCGCGATTAAAATTACGGCGGGGATAACGATTCCTGCAACGACAGCCCCGACCGCCGGCTTTTTATCTTTGGCTGAACGAATGGCCAAGATCAGCCCCATAATCATGGTGACTAGGGAAAAAATAACGACCAGATAAACGAGCCATTTGAAAAAAGTGGTATCGTACTCCCAGTCATTAACGGTCTTAGGTTGGTTTTCTGCCAAAGGGTCAACTTCGCTTACCCCTCGAGCCCAATGCTGATCAGTATGCACCCACCAAAGTTTTTGCATGATGCTTTGGGCTTCTCCTTCGTCTTTTTGGCGTGCGGGGTTTAGGATGAAATAAAAACCGGAAAATAGATACATCGCCAAGAGCGGCGTAACAAAACAACCCAGATAAAGATGAATGCGGCGCAGCTGTTTCACTTATTTGATTTCGCCAGGTAACGGAATGAGCAACTTCTGGCCGACGAATAGCCGGTCGGCTTTCATTCCGGGGTTGGCCTTGAGTACCTGACTTTGAGAGACGCGCCCCTTGAGCCCCTCTTCCTTGAAAGCGGTGTTGTAGGCCGAAAGAATCGTGCTCAAAAATTCGCCTGATTGCACGACGTGTTCTCTAGCCTGAAAGTTGGCAGGAGCTGGATTGCTGCGGGTTGGCGGTGGCGTGGGAGCGGGGCTGTTGGCAATTTTTTGAACCGTTTTCAGGATCTCATCAATTTGCTGGTTGGTAAGTTTGAGGTCATTGCGTAGGTTGTTGTCCAACTTCATGAGCTTGGAGGCCAATTCCTCAATATCTTTATTACTGGCAAAGCGCAGGGCGTTTTCCCGCTTCAAATTTTCGTTGGCCGTTTGAAGATTTTTGACTTGGGCTTCCAGAGCCTCCATTTTGCGAATTTGCAAATTATAGGCACCCATCAATTGCTCCATATCTCCATTTAGTTTTTGAAGCTTTTCGATAAAATACTGATTGCCTGCGCCGGTTCTTGATGGGGTGGGCGTTTTAGGAGCCTCTTTTTCAGGCGCAGGTTTCTTTGGTGGAATAGTAGCAGGTTTTGGAGTGTTGAGTATGGGCGGATTTTCCTGTGCTTTTATATCAAGCAAGTGCAGGCAGAAGGTGGCGATCACCAAGGGGGATGCAATCATACTCCTCATGGCGTAACCCTAAATAACATCAGCCAATTATTCAAGTTTCAAGCTGCAAGGTTAGGCGGTTTTGGCTTCACGAAATCCTACTCAGCTCGCAAGCTTTGCCGGTGAGAGTCGCCGAGGCATTACATAAAGCAGTGATGATTTTAGAGGATTCGGGTGTCGAAAGTGCCGCAGTAAATGCTCAATGGCTCATGGCCCATGTGTTAGGATGTAATCGGCCAGAGTTGGGATTGAAGCAAGGTTCCACACTAACTGTTGAGCAGCACTCGCAATGGAATCAACTGGTGACACAACGAGCACAGCGGATTCCTCTCCAGCATCTTATCGGTTCGGTGGAGTTTTGTGGGTTGGAACTTGTTGTGAATAAACACGTGCTGGTGCCGCGACCAGAAACAGAGATTTTAGCGGAGGAAGCCTGCAAATTTGCCAAAATGAGGGAGTCACCCGTCATTCTGGATATCGGCACGGGTAGCGGGTGCTTGGCTATCGCGATTGCAGCACAATCACCTAAAGGGGCGGTGCACGCACTGGATATTTCAAAGGAGGCTTTAAAACTGGCGCAGGTTAATGCCAATCGAAATGGATTAAGTGAGCGTATTATTTTTCATGAGGCTGATATGCGTGAGGGTTGCCCGATCGAAGAAGCATTTGATTTAATTGTGTCCAACCCGCCCTACATTCCGACTTGCGATATCGACACATTACAGGAGGAGGTTCGCGAACATGACCCGCGTCTTGCATTGGATGGAGGACAAGATGGGTTAGACTATTACCGTTTTCTGATCCTGAATTATATGCCACATTTGAATTCCCAAGGACGAATGATGTTGGAGGTGGGTGATGGACAGACTCCAGAGGTTTCCGACTTGATCATTAAGTATGGAGGACGTGTTTTAAGCATTGTGCCCGATCTGAATAACGTGGAAAGGATCGTGGTTGCCTCTCCAGACAATTCGTGAACAATCACGACCTGAGGATTTTACCCCCCTGTGGACAGTCTTGAGATCAAAGGCGGCACCCCGCTCAACGGAGAGGTGCAAATTAGTGGAGCCAAAAATGCAGTGTTACCAATTTTAGCTGCAACACTTCTTACACGTGAGCCTTGCATCATTCGTAATGTGCCCGATTTAGCCGACGTCAAGACCATGTGCCAGATTCTTGAAAGTCTGGGAGCTACAACTAAAATCAAAGGGGACACAGTCACCGTGCAGGCACAGAAGGTGCGCGATTTCGCCGATTACGATTTGGTCAGAAAAATGCGCGGCTCTCTTTGTGTGCTAGGGCCATTACTCGCGCGACTTGGAGAAGCGACTGTGTCTATGCCGGGAGGCTGTGTTATCGGCACAAGGCCGGTGGATTTGCATCGAAAAGCGATGGAAGCACTGGGAGCAAAGGTTAACATTGATAAGGGTTATATTCTCGCCAAGGCGAAAAAGTTATCTGGTGGTGAAATGTTTTTGGGGGGTCGCGCCGGACCAACAGTACTCGGAACGGCCAATGCAATGATGGCTGCCACTTTGGCTGAAGGTATTACGGTCATTGAACATGCAGCTTGTGAACCTGAGGTAGTGGATTTGGGGAAGTTTCTTAACAATATTGGTGCGCAGATTAATGGGTTAGGCTCCCCTACGCTCACCATTACGGGGGTGAAGGAGTTGGGTGGTGCCGAACACGAAGTTATACCTGATCGGATTGAAGCAGCAACCTATGCTATTGCCGGTGTCGCTACCAATGGCGAGGTAACCCTTAAGGGCGCCAGACAGGATCACATGAAAGCGGTAATAGAAAAGCTGCGTGAATCCGGAGTAAAGGTTGATCAGTCGAAGGGAAAACTGACTTTCAAGAGAGGTCGGGGATTGCACAGCGTGCATGTAACCACCTTGCCACACCCGGGTTTTCCTACTGATGTACAGGCCCAGATGATGGCATTTATGACCCAAACACCGGGAATCAGCATAATTACCGAACGTATATTTGAAAGTCGCTTTACTCATGTTCAGGAAATGGAGCGACTTGGAGCTGAGATTTCCATTGAGGGACCTAGTGCTATTGTGCACGGGGTACAGAAGCTTTCGGGTGCGGAAGTTATGGCCAGTGATTTACGAGCGAGTGCAGCACTGGTGATTGCTGGCATGGTGGCTGAGGGGACAACACAAGTAAACCGCATCTACCATTTGGATCGAGGCTATGAAAATCTCGATACAAAGTTGGGAAAGCTGGGAGCCAAGATCAAAAGGGTAAAGCAGAACTAGGTTTGAACTGGCTGACTGTTCTTGGATGTTGTAAGTTTACCCGCAGAATTTAGGTCGATCCGGCATCGAAGATGAAGAGTCAAAATGTTACTTTTGCTGATGGGTTTTTCGTTATCGCCTGTCCGCATTGCTCTAACGGACTGTCTTTGGATGAGCAGCAGCTGGGTCAAATCAACGATCAGATGGGGGGAAAATATGCTTGTCCTCAGACTTCCTGTGCCCAAGAGATAGAGTTTCCTTCCAATGAAGAGGCTGCAGCAATTAAGGCAGCAGCGGCAACGAGTCCCTCTCCCGAACCACAGCCAGCTCCCAGTCCGTCTGGCGCAGCACCCGCCCCACCGCCGCAAGCCAATCCAGCGGCCAAGCCGACTCCACCGCCAGAGACAAATCCTGCAGCAGAACCCACTGCGCCGTCACCTGAAACGCCGAAGCAAGAGGCTCCCGCAAGTGAAACCTCCTCATCGCCAGCGAAAGCTGAGGATGAAATTGTGGTTGGGTTTGGCGGCGGTTCCACCGCCACGCTGGAGCGCGAGGCGGCGGGCTTACACAAACTTTCGGTAAAAACCATTTTGCATAGCGACTGTGTGGCCGATAAGAAGGATACGTTTGATGATGTAGTATCCAAATTTTTGAGCAGCCTCGAAGAAGAAAATCTGGTGGGAGTGCACCCTGTTAATTATACAGCTGATGAAAAAAAGGGTTCTGATTTCGGGGTGATGATTCTTTACAAGACAGTTCCCAAAGAGGATTAGTTAACGATCCAACTTCAGTTAGCTGCAGCTATTTTAGTTGCAAGCGCCCTTGACAATAATAACGAATATTCAATTAATGGGTTTACTGTGCTGGTACGTAGATATGTTGGGATAGTTGTAGTTATATTCATCGTTGGGTATATAATATGGTATCTTGGGGTTGATAACAGCGCCCGCTCAAAGACTGGCTTGGACAGCACAGGCGGTATGAAAGTCATCCTCAGCATTTTGGTTTCATTTGCAATTTGGCTTTTTACAAGTAAGCCAAAAAAGAAAGAGGAGCTGCAGCAAGCTAGTGCTTGCCCCCCCACAACAGAGACGGCACCCCCGCCTTCAGATCCTCAACACACTGAACCCAATCCGGAGCTAGCGCAGTCCCATGTAGTTTACCTCAAAACACCCTGCAATCACTGCCAGAATTCAATTGAGTATCCCATTGAAAGTGAGGGAACCGAAGTACAGTGTCCTCATTGTGGGCAAGCGACTCTGTTGAGAGCAATCAGGATTAGCTGAATAGATCAAGCTGTGGTGAAGGGGTAAGGTCCCGCAATTTTTTTCGCTCTGCTCTTGGATTTACACCGTCCTTTCGGCCTCCAGCGGCTGTCAGGTCTGTTTCCTCCAAGTTAATGAGGATTTCTTTTGCTCTATCCAGAACAGTTTGCGGCACACCGGCCAATCTCGCTACCTGGATCCCGTAGCTTTGATCAGCGGCGCCATCCATGATTTGCCGGAGGAAAACGATCTGGTCATTGTATTCTTTTACCGCGACATTCAAATTGAAAACCCGTTTAAGGCGCTGAGATAATTCGGTCAGCTCATGATAGTGTGTGGCAAATAGTGTTTTGGCGCCGAGTTGTTGATGGATATGCTCAACAATTGACCACGCCAGGCTCAGCCCATCAAAAGTGCTGGTGCCGCGGCCAATTTCATCAAGTATAACAAGACTTTTGGGAGAGGCATGGTGAAGGATATTGGCTGTCTCACTCATTTCCACCATAAAAGTGGATTGGCCACGGGATAGATTGTCACTGGCACCGATTCTTGTGAAGATGCGGTCCAGTAGATCTATCCTCGCTTCGGATGCTGGCACAAAACTTCCGGTATGGGCCAATAGAGCAATTAACGCGACTTGACGAATGTAGGTACTTTTACCAGCCATATTGGGTCCCGTGATTAATGCAATCTGTTTGTCGGTGCCTAAATCCGAATGATTGGGCACAAACCGTTCATCCAGAATTGTCTGCTCGAGAACCGGATGGCGGCCGTCTTTGATTTCAAGTTGGCTTTTTTGCCCAACGACCGGACAACAGTAATTATGTAGCCGAGCGGTTTGAGCAAATCCTGCCAATACATCAAGTTGAGCCAACGAATCAGCGGCCTGTTGGATGGAGCGTAGGTGTTTCAGCACCTCTTCCCGGACTTCTAGATACAATTCGTACTCGAGCTTCACGCTGCGTTCCTGCGCTCCGAGAACCTTGTCTTCCATCTGCTTCAGTTCATCTGTGATATATCGTTCTCCATTAGCGATGGTTTGTTTGCGAATGTAATGGGCCGGTACCTTATCCAGATGGGTTTTGGTGATTTCGATAAAATAACCGAAAACATTGTTAAAACGCACTTTAAGAGAGGGGATTTCCGTTTTTTCGATTTCACGTTGTTGTAATTGGGCGATCCATTCTTTGCCTTCGCTTGCTCCGCTACGCAATTGGTCCAGTGAAGTGTTAAAACCGTCTCGGATAATGCCTCCTTCACGTAATGTAAGCGGGGGATCATCAATGATGGATTGCGCAATAAGTCCAACCACTTCAGGTAGTTGCTGAAGTTGTTCGGCGAGCTGTGTTAGTAGCGGGGTTTCCTCACTGTCATTGAGCTCTAATGCGTTTGAATGCTCCAAGGATTCATCGATTAACGTGCGCAGTGCAGAAAACTGTTCTATGGCCAGTCGCAAATTTTGCAGGTCTCGAGCATTGCCGGTCCCTACTGAAAGCCGGGTAATGGTGCGTTCTAGATCACGTACTTCGCGCAAATGTTTTTCAAAGAGCTCCAAGCGTGCACCATCCTCTGTCCAGATTTGAACTGCCCGTTGCCTCGCGTGGATTTGGGTAGCTTCCGCAAGCGGTTGTGTCAGCCAATCACGGAGACGTCGGGCTCCCATAGGGGTGTTGGTGCGATTGACTGAATTATATAGGCAGGCCGCATTTGGTGCATCACGAGTGAGTGGCTCAAGGATTTCCAAATTGCGAAGTGAGGTTCCATCAATTGTTAGGAAATCAGTTTTTTGGTAAAACTTGATCGGACGTAAGTGAGTGACGTCACGTCTTAAGGTATTGGCCAGATAATGCAGGGCTCCTCCCGCTGCACCAATGGCAGAATATCGATCTTTGAGTCCGAATCCATCTAGAGATTTTACTCCGAAATGATCCTGAAGCGTGTAGCTCGCCGAGTCGTTGGCAAAGACCCAGTCCTCATGTTCATTAAGTAATGCACCGCCTTTTTCCAATTCTTCAGATATATGGAAATTCCCCGATGGGAGCACTATTTCAGCCGGCTTGAGTCGGTCCAATTCAGACCTTAAATCCGAGATAAATGTGGTTTCAGTAACCTTAAAATCACCAGTGGTTAGGTCGATGAGTGCTAGTCCGTAGATTTCTTTATTACGACAAATGGCAGCCAAGTAATTATTCCGCTCCGCATTGAGGATTTGCTCTTCAAAATGGGTGCCTGGGCTGAGGATTTGTTTGACTTCTCGATTCACCAGTTTTCCAGGTACTGCTTCTTCGGTTTGTTCGCACAAGGCTACCTTGCAGCCAGCTTGCAGGAGCTTTCCAATGTAATTATTCGCTGCGTGAAATGGGATTCCACACATGGGAGTACTGCCGCGTTTGGTTAATGTAATGTTTAATATATCTGCGCCTCTATTTGCGTCGTCGAAAAACAGTTCATAAAAATCTCCCAATCTAAAAAACAGTAAAGTGTCCTTTGGCAATTCTCCTTTGAGGCGATGGTATTGCGCCATCATAGGTGTTTGCTTTTTGGGTTTGGTCATCTTCAAAAAGCTATCGTGAAAAAAAAAAATCGCGAAGAGAAAATATTTCACTGTGTAGAACGTGTGAACATTTTTGTTAAAGAGCTTAAAAAAAAACTATGCAAACACTACTAAATTAGTGTATAGGGTTGGGCGAATCGCATACGTGCGATCCGACGATAACCCTAAGAAGGAGGTGTACACTTCTATGGCCAAGAAAAAAGCTAAGAAGAAACCTGCCAAGCGCAAGGCAGCTAAGAAGAAACCTGCTAAGCGTAAGGCTGCTAAGAAGAAGCCTGCTAAGCGTAAGCCGGCAAAGAAAAAGAAGGCTGCTAAGAAGAAGCCTGCTAAGAAGAAGAAGGCTGCTAAGAAGAAGAAGGCTGCTAAGAAGAAGCCTGCTAAGAAGAAAAAAGCTGCTAAGAAGAAGCCAGCTAAGAAGAAGAAGGCTGCTAAGAAGAAGCCTGCTAAGAAGAAGAAGGCTGCTAAGAAGAAGCCTGCTAAGAAGAAGGCTGCTAAGAAAAAAGCCAAGAAGAAGTAGTCTCCTTTTTAGTTCAGACTATTTCCACACGGCGGCGGGGTTACCCGCCGCTTTTTTTGTGTTTCCGCGTTGATTTTCAGGGCTGAAAGCCCAACGTAAGGCATGTCCTGTTTGGTGTTTGATATCGAAACTTCGGCTCTCCCTAAAGAAGATCTAGATGATGCGCAGATAGAGTACCTTTATCGACCTGCTGAGAATCTTTTGGATCAGGCTGAAAAAGAACGTAAAAGGGAGGAAATTACAGGTCAGTTTAACCTTTGGCCGTTTACGGCTCAGTGTGTCTGTATTTGCATGATTAATTCTGAAAGTGGGCGGGGGAAAGTGCTCTATCTGGCAGATGATTTTGAAGAGGGGCCAACTGATCCTATTGAGTATCTTCCTTGCATGGATGAATCAGAGTTACTTGTGCGGTTCTGGGAACTGGCGGCGAAGTATGATAGGATTTGTACTTTTAATGGTCGTGGCTTTGATGTGCCTTTTCTGTACTTGCGTTCAGCAGTTCTCGATGTGCCCGTGACTCGAAAGGATTGGCTTGGGTATCGCTTTCAGACTCAACCTCATTGTGATTTAGCCGATCAGCTTACTTTTTATAATGTTGGAGGTTGGGGAGGGGCTGCCCGGCGTTTTAATCTAGACTTTTACTGTAAGGCCTTTGGAATCCCTTCTCCAAAGGCTGAGGGAGTAACCGGCATGGATATAAATGATTTGATGCAGGCTGGTCGATTCCAAGAGATTGCGGATTACTGTGTCAGGGATGTTGTGGCTACAACGCGGCTCTATCAAATTTGGGAAGAGCGCTTGGCTGGAGTAAAATAAGCAGAGTTGATCTTGAGTTACAACGGGTTGTGTGTTTCTATAATAATCCCTATAGCGCGTTGCCCAAATTAGTTGTGTAATGTCCTCAACACCGGGAAATCGAAGGCAGTGGGAAGAGCTTTTGCAGGGATCGATCAAATTCCCTGATCGTTGGCATGTGCTGCCCCATGAAATGGTACTCATGTTGTTTGCAGGGGCCGCTTGTTTGCGAGTGGGCTTCGCGGCAGGATTTGATCAACCCAATTCCATCCTGTTCTTGCTTTACCTACTTTCACTCCTGTGGGTTATTGGATGGTGCCAATTAAGGCCTTCTCCTGTCCGCTGGCGTTGCAGGATGCTGTTAACACTGACCATTAGTGGGCTGTGTTATTTTTCATTAAGCACTGCCGTACCAATGATGTACAACCCGGAGGGATTGGAGTCCCTGATTTGGCAGCAGGATACAATTCTAAAACGCTGGGATGTTCTCTTGTTGGGTGATTTTCCTTCCAAACTGATGACCTTGAATTTGCCTAATTGGACAAGCGACCTGTTAATGGCGTGTTATTTCTTTTTCTTCTATTACATAGTGGGAGGACTCCTTTATTATCTAATAACTGATCTCAAGAGGTTTCGGTACGCCGTCGTGGGGTTTGGATTGATTTATGCCTTGGGATACGTGGGGTATATTCTCATGCCGGCAGTTGGGCCATTTGATCAATTGGGTCAGCGTCAGGGAGGATGGCTTACTGATGTGGGAGGTGCCTTTATTGTTCAGCGCTCCAATGGGGTGGATGTGTTTCCCAGTATTCATATGGCTGCATCACTCTACTTGCTTATGTTTGACTTCCAATACCGGCGCAATCATTTCTGGTGGGTATTGGCACCTACTATTGGTCTGTGGATTTCAACCGTCTATCTTCGTTACCACTACGGGGTAGATCTAGTTGCCGGAATCATTCTGGCATTGGGGTGCTGGTGGCTGATGCGTTGGTTTACGGTGTCTCGGCTGTGTGCGGAGGTGGAAGCTGAGTGTGACGCACAAGGGCAGAAACCTGCGCACGCGCCTCTTGAAGGATAGAGGATTTAATGTAACTCTTTAAACCCCTAGTACAGGCGTATGATAATTGGAGTACCTCGAGAAGTTAAGGCTGATGAGCATCGTGTTGGTCTTTTACCCTCTGCTGCATACCAGCTTTCCCAGCGTGGCCACCGAGTTATTGTGGAAGTTGGTGCTGGAAAGGGGAGTGGTTACCCGGATGCAGACTATTCGGATGCCGGGGCTGTGTTGTTTGAAAATCCCGATGACATCTTCGCTGAGGCCGAACTCATTGTGAAAGTAAAAGAACCACAGTCTGAGGAAGTTCAAATGTTGAAATCGGGCCAAATACTATTCACCTATCTCCATCTGGCCCCTTCCCCGCAGTTAACCCAATCTTTGATTGATCGGCAGTGTACAGCTATAGCTTACGAGACCATTGAGGTTCAAGGGAGGTTACCTTTATTGGAGCCGATGAGTGAAATTGCTGGTCGTATGTCTGTTATCGTTGGTGGCTACTATTTGGCAAAACATCACCGAGGGAGTGGGATTTTGCTGGGTGGCGTGCCTGGTGTTTTACCTGGTAAGGTGGTGGTTTTAGGGGGAGGTGTCAGTGGAGTTAATGCTGCCCGCATGGCTACAGGTCTAGGGGCGGACGTCACCATTTTGGAGGTGGATGTCGAGCGCATGCGCTTTCTGGACATCACCTTGCATTCGGCACATACACTCTACTCAGATCAGGCACATCTGATGGAGCTGCTTCCGCGTGTAGATCTGCTTATTGGGGCAGTACTTGTGCCTGGGGCCAAGGCACCCCGGCTTATTACTCGTCAGATGCTCCAAGTCATGCGCCCGGGGAGTGTCTTAGTCGATATCGCCATTGATCAAGGGGGATGTGCCGAGACCAGTCGGCCCACGACCCATCATGATCCGGTATATGTGGAAGAAGGAGTCACACATTATTGTGTGGCCAATATGCCAGGTGCCTATGCTCGGACTGCTACTCAAGCACTCACAAATGTTACTTTTCCATATGTGGAGCTTATTGCTGATCGTGGTCTCGCTGGTGCATGTGGAGCCAAGCCCGAGCTTGAAGGGGGCATTAACGTAATTAATGGTCTAGTAACTTGTTCGGCAGTTGCTGAGGCTCACGGGGTGCAGTGCTCTCCACTGACGTTATAAGATCACATCACTTAGCTGCCCGGACGAATGCGCGTAATAGCGCTTCCTGTTTGGGGTCACTTATTTCCAATTCGGGATGCCATTGTACCGCCACCACCCACCCCGGGCCGGTGCTCTCAATGGCTTCGATGATCCCATCGGGGCCAATGGCGCTCACACGCAGGTTGTTACCTAGCTCTTGGGCTGCCTGTTGATGGTAGCTGCCCACATGCTCAAGGTGTGTGCTGTCCATGATTTGGGCAAGTCGACTGCCTTTGGACAGGTCGGCTGCGTGTCCAGAAATACTGAAATGGCGATCGTCCTTCAGTTTTTGTAGTGTGCCGTTATGGGCGACATTGAGTATTTGGCAGCCACGGCAGATGCCTAGAATTGGTAGCTGTTTGTCCTCGGCTACTTTGATGAGCGCTATTTCAAAGTCATCGCGTGCGCGGTTAACAGAGGAGGCTTGTGATGGGTCGCCGCCATAAAGACGCGGGTCCACGTCTCCTCCACCAGCGAGCAGCACGCCGGAGATTTTGTTTTGCTCCAACCATGTGGCGATGCGCTGTGGATTTGCGCTAGTGTCGCTGGGCTGTATTTCCACTAGCCGCCCGCCTGCTCGGGCGAGTGCAATCTTGTATGCTTCATTCGCACCTAGTTCTTCCAGCCAAGTGTCGTTGGGCGAAAAGGCGATCCGCGGTGCATTAGCAGGCAAGCGGTATTGCATCCAACTGTCCACTCCCATGGGAACAAGGACGCGGTAGCCCAGGAAATAGGCCATAAACAATAAACAGGTGGAAAGGACCAGTCGGCGTGGCCAGCACCGAGTCGTTTTAGGTAAGATTTCAGGGTTTGCCGTCGGTTTTGTCATCATCGCTGGGGGCTCCTTCACCAGTGATCAGGTCAATGTTGACCTTGCCGTGCTTGAGGAAAACGGCGAGCGGAAAAAAGATGCCTAGTGCAGGGCCGGGATCTTCCTTGGAAAGTATGTCATACACATTATGCTTGTGGTCGCCAAGCACGCGCCGGGCTTCTGCTAGACGGGCCTTGGGGTCCAGACCGGTTTTTAATCCCTTTAGTAAAGCCTTGAGTCCAGCTCTCTTCGAGCCATCGTGAAATTCGTCCTTCGCGCTTTCCCAGCCGTCTTTCAGTGCAGCATGTCCCGCTTCGCTATGGGAAAGCTCATTGAGTGTGGACAGGAAGGCGAGCATGGGTATTTCAGTTTTCACGTCAGTGCGACGTTCAGTGTCAAGGTCCACCGTGCTGGTAGCGGCGAGCTGAAAGACGAGCCACGGGTAATCCCAGCCGGATTCAACCGCTTGAATGAGACCGCCCCAAAAACGAGGGTTGACCTCAATGAGGTGCGGCGGTGATTCGGCATTACCATCCCAACGAAAATCCAGCTCAGCCACGCCATGCCAATCCAATGGTCCCAGCACCTCGCCGGCGATTTTTTCCATCGCGGGCGCTTCCACTGTTTCTCTCAATGCCCCCGGGCCGGTTTTCACAGGATATGTCCGAAGGTTGCGATAGGTCATGCACGCCTCGAGCTTGCCGCGATTAAACAGGGTGGTGACACAATAATCATCGCCGGGCACGAGAGACTGGATAATCGGTAGATCACCAGATTTCAGGTCAAATTGGTCGATAAATTTTAGGAATGTATGTTCCAGTTCTTCGTGCGTGTTCACCTTGTCAATGCCCACCCCAGATGATGACTCGCGGATTTTTACAAACGCGGGCACCGTCATTTCTTGGAGTTTTTTGTGGAATGCATCGACTGTTTCAGGAATCCATGTACACGGCATCGGTAGGCCTGTCTTCTGTGCATACGCAGCCAGTGTGCCCTTATTGTGAACCTGCATGATCTGCTCAATGCCCGGCAGTGCCAGTGCAATGTGCTGTTCAAATCGTTCACGGTATTTGGCGATAAGATAGCTCTCTTTGTGAATGGGTAACAATACGTATGGCCGACCATCTTCTGGCTTGTTTTCGATTACTACCTTTTCCAGTGCATCAAGAAAACCTGAGGGGTCCTTCTCGGGGTCTGGATATTTGAATTTACCAGTACTGTACTTGGAAAGAGATCCGGGTGTCATAGAGTATTGATCGCCCGTGATTACTTCTACGCCGCGGCGTCCTAGGCTGCGGACGGCAACCAGCGTTTGCCAGCCGCGTGCGAAAGTGACGATGGCTCTTCCTGTTGTTTTATTATTCATTAGTCTAGTCCGTGGTCGTAAATCTTCTCCAACTGATCTGCTTTTGAAAGTTCAATCGGGCTGATCACTTGCCGCTCTACAGGTACCGGTGCCTCATTATATTTCTCGATTATCTCCCTGTATGGTTTCCAGTTTAACTCGCCTACTTTCTTGAGTTCACCCATCTCCCGTCCTGTGGAACTCTTCCAGGCATGATAGACCAATTCTGAACAGTATAGCTTGTCTTCAGTGAGTTCATATTTGAAATCATATGGCTTGCCTATATGTTGCTGTAGGTCTCTCAAAAATTGTGAAATATGGCGCTGATATGCTGCCTTGAGGCGATAAGCTGCCCAGCGCCCGTCCCGTCCCTTGACCTTCCATTCATCAAATGGTGTGTAAATCACACCAGGGCGGCTAGCTTCAATCACAGTCCATTCTCTATCACGCTTGAGCAGTACCCCCACATGTGAGTAGTTTGATTCTGTAACGCCTTCAATCGCCTGAATTAAATCATCTTCAAGAGGCAAAGCCTGAAAAACTATGTCTCCTTCGCTTGGCTCGTATTTCTCAGGCTCATTCGGTTTGGTTAATTGGCAATCCATCGATTCGGGGCGTCTGGTATTTTGTTTACTTAAACTCGGTGTTTTAGAGGAACATCATTGTATCCTTTGTCGAGCTAAAGAATAGGGTAAAGGACTTCATCTTGGCCAATCGATAATCGGCGGAAGAAAATTGATTGAATCGATGGTTAGGTCCAAATTTGCCGATCTAGAGTCCGATATTGAATAGCTTCGGAGACATGCTCCGTTGTAAGGGTTTGAGAATCGGCCAAGTCAGCAATCGTTCGCGACACTTTTAATATCCGATCATAGGCTCTGGCACTAAGTTCTAGTTCTTCCATGGCTCTTCGTAGTAAGTCCTGCGTTGTGTCATCCATAGCACACCATGCTTGTAAATCACGTGGCTGCATTCGGGCATTGCAAGTCGGTGAGCCATTCCATCGGAGATTCTGAATGCGACGTGCCTTCAAAACGCGTTCGCGAATAACCGCACTGGTTTCTCCACCGTTTGCGGAATTCATTTCCCTAAATTCAACCGGTGGAACCTCCACGTGTAAATCAATTCGGTCAAGTAATGGGCCAGAAATGCGCCCCAGATAATTTTGAATCTCACGAGGGGTCGAGTTGCTTTCACTTGGAGTTTTCCCATCCGGGGTAGGATTCATTGCTGCTACCAGCATGAATTCTGAAGGGAAAGTCATGGTGCCTGCCGCACGGCTAATAGTGACGCGTCCATCTTCCAATGGCTGGCGCATTGTTTCGAGTACGCTACGTCGAAATTCAGGCAACTCATCCAGAAATAATACTCCGTGATGCGAAAGCGAAATTTCTCCCGGCGAGGGCCGGACATTACCTCCAAGCAAGCCTGCATCACTGGCAGTATGGTGTGGGGACCGAAATGGTCTTTGAGTAACGAGTGCCTGATTGGGTTCTAGCAGCCCGGCTACGCTATGTATTCGGGTTGTTTCGAGTGACTCATCAAGAGTGAGAGGTGGCAGAATGGAACGGAGCCTTTTAGCTAGCATGCTTTTGCCGGTTCCGGGAGGGCCAATCAGGATAAGGTTATGTCCGCCGGCAGCTGAGATTTCTAGAGCGCGTTTCACTGTTTCCTGTCCCTTTACCTCGCATAAATCTTCACTCGTCTTCGCCGATTGTTCAAACAATGTCTTGGGATTAATTCGTGTCGGTGTAATGGGCGAACTCCCGCTCAAAAAATCGGCCGCTTCACGAAGTGATTGCAAAGGAATTACTTCAAGCCCTTCTACCACCGCTGCTTCGGCTGCATTCCCTGCTGGAACTAACAGCCCTCGGTGCCCTTCGGATCGTGCGGTGAGGGCAATGGGTAGAACCCCTTTTATCTTTCGCACTTTTCCGGTGAGTGCTAGTTCTCCAATCAGTAAAAATTCATCAGCTCGATCATTGATTACCTGTTCACTTGCCATCAACCAAGCGAGTGCAATGGCCAGATCGAAACTGGGACCCTCCTTACGTAAATCGGCTGGGGCAAGATTGATTGTTGTTTTACCGGGAGGGAGGCCAAACCCGGAATTAGTCAGAGCCGTGGAAACCCGTTCAATTGATTCGCGAACTGCCGCATCGGGTAATCCCACGATGACAATACGCTCTTCTCCGGGCCCCACATGAACTTCTACCTCAACGGGTACGGATTCAACGCCATAGAGAGCCGCAGCATGAACCTTGGAGAGCATGCTGCATAATAAAATAGAAAACTATAGAATGGATAGAAAAATATATCTTACCACCAGATATAATCAGGGTCTGGTTCAGGCATATTTCCATGAGGAGGAGGAACTATCCATTTCAGCATCTTGTCTGTTGGGGGAAATACAAATTCAGCGGCATGACCATCCGCATAGAGCATAATGTG
>CAJWKQ010000002.1 GCA_913041895.1 uncultured Verrucomicrobiales bacterium | reverse complement strand
CAATTTATGAACGTTAGATTATTGTCACTGTTATTTGCATCTATTATTTCATTATGCTTAGTGGCAGAAGATAAAAAGCCTGTGCTAGGTGAACTTGGGCCTGTTAAGTCACTCAACGTATCTAGAACGACTCAGCCCGCCAAGCCCTTAGAAAACAATAATAAAAAACGGGCTGATCGACTTAAATTTTTAAATGGAGATTCAATTTCTGGACGATTTCGTGGGATTACAGATGGGTATTTGCTGTGGCGCCATCCTTCTTTTTCAGAGCCGGTCCAAGTTGTCGCTAAGGATGTTTCCTCAATACAGCTTGAAGCAGTTCAATCAGTGGTTTCAGAGCCTGAAGATTGTGTGGTTTCACTTGTAAGTGGAGGACGTTTGAATGGTAAACTCACGGGTTTAAGTGAAACTGTTTTGACTCTTGATACTTGGTATGGAGGGAAGCTTAAGATTTCCAGAAAATTTGTTCGGTCAATTGAGCCAGGAATTAAACCAGAAAGAGTGATTTATGAGGGACCGCAAGATGGCCCCGATGGTTGGATGACAGGTAATCGTAATACGGGGCAAGCACTTAAGCTTATGGCTGATAAAAACAGAAACAATGTTGAAGTAAGAGGTGATAGGCAGCGGGCATTGGCAGTGCTGGGGTTGGTGCGTGGGGCTGGGAGAGTCAAGTTGGGTGCGGCAGGGAATCAGGGTGCTTGGAGGTATGCTAATAACGCTTTTATATGCGCCAGTAGCGGGCCTATTTTGGGTCGCAAGGATTTGGATTTACCAGAACGTTGCGCTTTGCATTTTGATTTACAGTGGACAGGATACTTCAACCTAGGGGTAAATATTTTTGCTGATCAGATAAATAATGAGTACTCGGGTAATAGCTATAGTCTTCGAATTGATCAGAATAATGTATATCTATATCGGATTCAAAATGGCAGCACATCGAACTTAGGCAATACTCCTTCACAGTTGTCTGGGAAGAAAAAATGCCAAGTAACCATGTTTGTTAACAAAGAGGCTAAACAAATAGCAGTTGCGGTGAACGGTAGGTTAATTCGTAAGTGGGAAGATTCGAGGCCCTTTGCTGGTAAAGGAAAAGGTTTGCTTTTCACCTCAAGAAACAACAGTGCAATGCGTCTTGGAGATATTCGTATTACCGAGTGGAATGGCAGTTTGCCCGAGAGTGATTCGGCGAAACTGGGTAATGGAAAGGAAGATTTTGTGATTTTTTCTAATAAAGACAGTATCTCAGGGAAAGCCAAACGTATAGATGGAGATAAGTTAATCTTTACGACTAATTTTGGTGATGTGCCTTTGCCGGTTTCCAACATGCGTACATTAATTTTTAATAATCAGGCAAAGGCTCCAACCCCAAAGGACGAAGAAGTTCAAATCCTGATGGCTAAAGGCGGACGATTAAATGCAGAGTTGCTATCTTGGGGGGATAAAACGGTTAAAGTTAAGAGTCCTGTTTTTGGGGAAGCAGTCCTCAATCAGGCAGTTTTTGAGAAGCTTGACTTTAATCTGAATCAACCGCGTAAAGAAGATGATGGAGGCTTGTTTGGCCCATGAAGAGCGTTATATTTTTCAACCTTTTGTTGTGTCTTACCGTTTCTGTTTCACAGGCACAGATAATAATCAAAGGTACTAGAACACCTTCGGTGTCAACTAACCGACCTGGTATTATTGTGCCTGGCCCTGATGGGGGAGTTGTTGCTTCTCAGAAACCTCAGATTATTGAGCTACTTGATGGGGATACCCTTAAAGGTACATTTGTGGACTATGATTCTGAAACAGGGGCCAAATGGCGGCATTCAGCCGCAAAAGATGACATTGAGTTTTTGGCAGATAGTCTGTCTAAAATTCAGCTTTTTCCGCGGTTGCAGCAACTGGATTCAACGCAAAAGACAAAAATTGATTTGGTAACTGGGCAGGTTCTGTCGGGCCAAGTCTTGGAGCTGAATGACAGGCACCTAATTCTTAATGCATGGTATAGTCGAAACAGTCTGAGAATACCCCGTGATAATATTATGGCTATTCGCCCGGCCTCAGAGGAGACGAACCTTATTTATGAGGGCCCGACAGGAATGGAAGAATGGAAAACTAAAAGCGGCAAAACAGGAAACGTGCGTCAAGATCGTGTAGTTCCACAGCAACTATTTAAAGGGGGGGTCCCGTTTCCCATCAGGCCTAGAAATCCAGGTAATGTTGCTGGCGGTATTGGTTTGTCTGGCTGGGAATATGCTGATAAGGCATTTCATGGTTCCAGTTCAGGCTCACTGATAGGACGAAAGTTAGATTTAGGTGAAAGTGTGAATCTTGAATTTAATCTGGCTTGGCAGGGAAATTTCAATCTTGGTATCGGATTATTTGCTGACCAACTTGATGTGTATGGTGGTAATTCTTATATGGTAGGGATTAGCCCTAGCAGTTGTTACCTAACACGAATGGCTGATAGTGTTCAAAATAACCTCGGACAACAGAGCTTCCAGGATCTACGGGGGAAAACAAAGGCTAGAATCTCAGTCAGAATGAACAAATCTGATAGCTCTATGGCGGTGGTTATTAATGATCGAGTAATTAAACAGTGGGAGGATAATGCGGGATTTGCCGGGAAAGGGGGGAATCTAATGTTTGTTCTTCTTCAAAATTCAAATCTCAAGGTTAGTAACATACGAGTTACTCGATGGGATGGTAAACTTCCTTCGGCTAGCAATGATGACGAGAAAGAGAATAAGGATATTTTAACAACTAGTAATTCGACCAATCTCTCCGGCAAACTTCTTGGTATTCGAGAGGGTAAGGTTATTTTTAAGGCAAGTTTTGCTCCAACCCCCTTGGAGATTACCATGGATACGGTTGCCAAGATACAGCTTGCAGGTGCTAAATTAGAAAAGCCAAAACTGGGGCTTGGAGACGTTCGAGTTACTTTTACAGATGGGGGGCAGTTTACATTTTTATTAGAAAAATGGGGTGCAGATCGAGTAGCAGGATTGAGCACAGTGTTGGGACGATTGGAATTTCAGCCGAGTGCTTTTTCGGTTCTTGAATTTAATCTAACTAAAAAAGAAGGCGATGGGATGGGGGGCGAATTCGAAGATTTTGAATAGTCTCTGCTCTGTGAATAGTTGGCCAACAATTCTGCATAACTGATTCTTGAGTGATATATAAAGGTTGATTAGTTGAGGGCTATTAAAATCTGATGACAGTTAACACTCAAGAAAGACTCCCGATTAAACATGTGAGCACTAGTTCAGCTCGGCTCTCTAGTGATGAACTCAACGTTCTGGAAAAGTTAGGTCAGGATGTGGTGACTATTAATTTAGACATTACTTTAAAGCCTGTCACATGGATAGCGTTACAGAAATATGCCTTGAAAAACGATTGCAGCCTTTCTACGGCACTTGAAAGTGGGTTAGAAGAGTCGGATCAAGTTGCTTCGGCCATTGACATTAGGCAGTCTGAGCGCTAGTTGCTACCCTTAGCCCGATACATTCAGAGCCGAGATGGTGGAATTGGTAGACACGTCGGACTTAAAATCCGATTGCCTTTAAAAGCAGTGCGGGTTCGAGTCCCGCTCTCGGTACCAATATTTGATGACTGCAGAACAACGACTCGTGGACCTAAAAGTTATCTTGCCTCCGGCACCCAAGCCTGGTGGGGTTTATCGGCCGATTCTTATTCAAGGCAATTTGGCATATGTTTCCGGCCATGGACCCATGCAGGATGATTATTCATATATCATCGGCAAAGTCGGCACCGATCTAAACATAGATGAGGCAAAACTTGCTGCACGGCAGACAGGTTTAGCCATTCTCGCTTCTCTGCGCGCTAAATTTGGTAGCTTGAATCGCGTAAAGTGTTTGTTGAAATCATTTGGAATGGTAAACGCTCACACCGATTTTTCCAAACACCCACTTGTGATAAATGGATATAGTGATCTCATGGCAGAGGTGTTCGGTGAAGAAAATGGCATTGGGGCTCGAAGTGCAGTTGGGGTCGGCTCTTTGCCTGGCAATATGGCAGTTGAGATTGAAGCTGTTTTTGAGATTAATAAGGTTTAACGATGGTTAAAGGAAATTGGTATCAAGTTGAGAATGAAGCGGAGATCCCATCACCTGCGCTCTTGGTTTATCCTCAACGGATTATTAGGAATATTCAAAGGTCGATCGATGTCGTTGGTGATGTGAATAATCTAATGCCGCATGTCAAAACACATAAATTGCCTGAGGTTGTCGGCATGCAATTGAGTTTAGGGATTAGACGCTTCAAGTGTGCTACAATAGCCGAAGCAGAAATGGTAGCAGGTTCAGGGGGGCAGGATATCCTGTTAGCACATCAACCTGTCGGGCCAAATGCCGCACGCTTGAGATTCTTGATGGATCGCTATCCGCTAGTGCGTTGGGGGACGGTGGTTGATAATGCTGAAACAGTATCAATGTTATGTGAAGTATTTGGTGATGCGCCTCGCAAGTTAATGGTTTTTTTGGATCTTGATTGCGGAATGCATAGAACGGGTATAGAGCCCGGTGGTTTTGCGGCAAAGCTGTACGAGACTATCATTCGATCTCCGGGTTTAGAGGTGGGCGGGCTTCATGCCTATGATGGGCACAACCACGAGCAGGATATAGGTAAACGAACCAAAATTTGTGATGCAGATTTTGTGCCAATACTGGACTTTCGAGATGATTTGGAATCTTCGGGACAGGCTGTCCCTGAGTTAATTGCTGGGGGAACACCTACATTTCCTATTCATTCAAAATATTCAGATCGTATTTGTAGTCCTGGAACCACATCTTTGTGGGATTTCGGATATGAAGATGGATTACCTGATATGGATTTCGAGTATGCAGCAGTTTTATTTACTCGGGTGATCAGTAAGCCGGGCAGCCAACGCGTATGTTTCGATTTGGGGCATAAATCAATTGCAGCGGATAAACCACAGCCAAGGGTGCGCTTGTTTGGGCACGAATCGGCCCATCCAGAGGTTCATAGCGAAGAACATTTGATGATGAAATGCGATCGGGTTGACGAATTGAAGGTGGGGGATGTTTGCTATGGAGTTCCGGTTCATATTTGCCCTACTGTGGCACTTCACGATCATGCATGGGTAGTACAGGATGGAAAGGCTATTGGGTTGTGGGAAATAGCGGCTCGTCGTCGTAGTTTGGGTGTGTGAATATGTGGATTTTCGATGCCCACTTGGATCTTGCTATGAATGCCATGGAGTGGAACAGGGATCTGAGGAAAGGTGTCCTAGATATACGTCAAAGTGAGCATGGCCAGACTGATAAGCCAGATCGCGCTCAGGGAACTGTGGCCTTTCCCGATATGCGGCGGGGACATATAGGAATTTGTGTAGCTACACAAATTGCTCGGTATATTAAACCCGACAATCCGCTTAAGGGTTGGCATTCTCCTGAGCAAGCGTGGGCTCATTCGCAAGGGCAATTAGCGTGGTACAAGGCAATGGAAGAGGATGGTCAGTTGTTTCAAATAACTGATGCAAAAAGCTTAGGTAGTCACGCCGCACTCTGGAATGATAATCCTAGAGATGATTTGCCTATTGGTTACATTCTCAGCTTAGAGGGTGCTGATTCAATAATTTCTCCAAATCATCTAGAGCGGTCTTATGCTAATGGACTGCGAGCAGTGGGATTATCTCATTATGGGCCGGGAACATATGCTCAGGGGACAGCTCATGATGGTGGTTTGGCTCCGCAAGGTATCGAGCTTTTAAAAGAAATGGATCGAATGGGAATTATTCTTGATGCAACTCATTTGAGCGATAGTAGTTTCTGGGAGGCTATGGATGTTTTCGAGGGTCCAGTTTGGGCTTCACACAGCAATTGTCGTACGTTGGTTCCAAATGATCGGCAATTTTGCGATGAGCAAATTAAATATCTTATAGAACGTGGGGCAGTTATCGGTGGGGCTTTGGATGCATGGATGCTTGCGCCAAACTGGGAGCGCGGTAAAACCACACCTAAAGAATCGGGAGTAAAACTAGAACACGTGATCGACCACATGGAGCATATCTGTGAACTGGCTGGAAATGCAAATCATGTCGGCATAGGCACAGATTTAGATGGAGGTTATGGCACAGAGCAAAGTCCGGGTGATTTGGATACAATTGCTGATTTGCAGAGGTTGCCCGATTTACTTTCAAAACGAGGTTTCGACTTGGTCCAGATAACCGGGATAATGCATGGAAACTTTATGAATTTTCTCAATAACGCGTGGGCCTAGGCAAGCGCTCCTACCCGTGCTAGGGTGGGACATGCGACTGATTTGTTTGCTAACTATCACTTGGGTCACCACCACGCTGGGCGCGGATCGATCAAACAATGAGTTTCCCATGTGGACCGAAGGCGCGCCCGGGCAAAAAGGCAAGACTGCGCGCGATATTCCAACGCTTACGCCGTATTGGGCGAACAACCCTTCAGGATCAGCTATAGTTATCTGTCCAGGTGGTGGTTACGGAGGTTTGGCTCCCCATGAAGGAAAGGGCTATGCCGATTGGCTTGTTACCCAAGGAATACATTGTTTCGTTCTAAAGTACCGTTTGGGCTCAGCTGGCTACCGTCATCCGGTTATGTTAAAGGATGTTTCCCGGGCTATTCGCACAGTACGCGCTAATGCTGTTTCTTGGAAGATTGATCCTAATCGGATTGGAGTTATGGGGTCTTCAGCTGGAGGGCATTTGGCCTCAACTATCGTTACCCATTTCGATATGGGTATTCAGAATGGTGATGAGGTTGACCGGATGAGTTCCCGTCCGGACCTTGGAATACTTTGTTATCCCGTGATCACAATGGGGCAATTTACTCATCAGGGTTCCAAGAGGAATCTACTTGGAACAGATCCATCAAAAGAGTTGGTGCAGCTACTTTCTAATGAGTTGCAAATAAAGAAGAATTCACCTCCATGTTTTGTCTGGCACACGTGGGAGGACAGGGCGGTTCCAGTTGAGAATAGCCTTCTCTTTGCGACTGCTCTACGAAAGAAGGGTGTTCTTATGGATTTGCACATATATGAAAAAGGGCGCCATGGCATAGGCTTGGGGGGTAAGGATTATAACAACCTGCATCCTTGGACAAATGACTTATTGTTCTGGCTCAAGCAGAGAAAGTTTCTGAACTGATCCAAGGTTAGGATGATTAGGCAAATCTATATATTTCTTATCTGTATTCTATCTCCATTGTCTCAATGGGGCTGCAGTCATGAGGCGGAGAAAGGCCAGGCGATTTTGGCAGATAAGAAGGTTGCGTTTAGTCATGATCATCCAAAATTGGCGCAAGTTTTAAGTAAGGTGAATGATGGTAAAGGTGGCGTTAAATACACATGGCTTCAAAAACATCCGGAAGATCTTGATGAATACCTTGCTCTGGCAGGAAGTGTGCCGCGGGAACAATTTCTTGAGTGGTCTAAGCATGAGCAAATGGCGTTCTTGTTGAATATTTATAATGCTGCAACACTTAAGCTGATCGTTGATCACTATCCGGTTTCATCAATTAGGGACATTAGAGCGATAGGTTCAGTTTGGAGTCTAAAGGCAGTCAGTTTATTCGGTGAAAAAATTTCGCTAAGTTATTTAGAGAATCAATTGCTTAGAAAGGAGTTCCAGACTCCATCTGTGCATTTTGCATTGGTATGTGGTTCAAGGGGATGTCCGGTTTTGCGAGGGAACCCATATAATGCGCAATATTTAGAGGATCAGTTTTTTGATCAGACAAAAAGTTTTCTAGGGGATAAATCCAAGAACCGAGTGGATCTAGGAAAGAGAATCGTTTATTTATCTCCCATCTTCAAGTGGTATAAGGAGGACTTCGGTGAAAGCGACGCAGATATTCTGGATTTTGTAGCTAGTCATTTTAATCAAGCCGAAAAAAGTGCAATCAAGAGTGGTGAATTCAAAATTAGGTATACTGATTTTGATTGGGGGATAAACGGTTCGAATTGACTTGATCATGCAAAGAAGAGGAAGTAATCCTCTTTCCTCATCTGCGCCCTTAGCTCAATTGGATAGAGCGCTTGGCTACGGACCAGGAGGTTTGGGGTTCGAATCCCTAAGGGCGTGCCATTTTTTCTACTGTTAACGTCTGTTAATTGACCTGTAATCATTGGTCGGTAGTATTTTTCTTATGATGGAATCTCCAAATGTTAAAAGTATGATTATTGGCGCTATTGCAGCTGCATTTCTATTTGCTTGCGCTGATGCAAACAACATTAACCCTATCATTCCCGAAGCAAATGCGGCTAACCAGACCGGGCAAGATAATGAAATTGGAAGATATGTTTTCCATGAGAGTTCGCCTACTTATATTTTGGACTCAGTGTCGGGAACTGTTTACTATGGAGCCCAATTTGATGAAGGTCCGTGGAAGAAGCACCATTGGTTTGAAAGCGAATGATTTAAGGGCTTTGAGTCTACTGTCGGACAGTTAACTTTGCTCCTGTAGTGACTCAACCGAATCCTTAAATATTTTTCCTACCCTTTGCTTGGCCATGTAAATCTGAGCTGCATTGACCCCTAGGGTTTTGCAAGTTTCTTTTACTGTCCATCCATCGATGTAGTGGCACTTGAATATTTGAAATTGTTTTGGGCTGGTTAATTTTTTGGTCCGAGTCAGTGCTGCTTGAATTAGATTACGTTGCCATTCCTCATCCCAAATCTTCTCTAGTTCAGGGCCTTCAGGATCAGCCATGGAATTTAAAACCTCCCCCGAGTTCTCAATCGGACGGCTAGTGCCGGGTCTTCTATGTTGTTTTTTGAAATATTCAGCAAGGCGAGATCTGGTTACCGTGCGTAACCAGCCCTTGAATGAGCCACGCTTGCGATTGTATTCAAATTTTTCCATACTGTTATGGACTTTGAGTATGGTTTCCTGAACGACATCCTGTGAATCTGCTTCTGATAGGCCTGAGCGTCGGGCAACATTGTAAATGAGTTGCCAGTATGTCTGGAAGAATTCCTCCCAGCTTTGCCCGTTGATTGTAGCTTTGAGCCTCTGGATCAGGCTGCTACGCGTTTCGAGCAAGGGGGCATCAGGCTTCATTTTGGTTGATTCCATCATAAGGTAATCAACTGGGCAATGGACAAGAGTTAACGCCCGCCCGGCACACCTGATGACGATGGCGCGCCGGGGCGGGGATTACTCGAGGTCAGGGGGCGCCCGTCCGGAAAGCCGGACGGGCGAGGGGACCCCGGTTGCGGGTAGAGGCACGAGGTATGCGGAGGTGAGCAGTCTCTATTTAACCCAACCATGACTGCTGGATTCCTCATGCGAATGTAGCCTTTCTAGTATAATGATGAACGCTTAACGCCACTGGAAAGTCCGTTGTTCGGGAGCTTTTAGCCAGTTCTCGCAAGATTCGTCTTCTCTGGCGAGCCGGTTTCGAATATGCCGGAACCAGATACGACCTAGTTGAAGTTCGTAGTTCGAGGTTGCCCGCTGAATTTGGCGATTTCCGGTGTTTTTCCTGAATCTTAGTTTGCTTTGTATCATTGTATGCCCCCATGTCATTATAGGGTACTGCCTTATGATGGGTGATCTAACATCTGAATGCATTATTTTCACAAAATGGGAATAACCTTCCCTTTGGGAATAAGGGGCGATAACTTAGTTTTTTACCAAGGAGGTGAAAGAAATCCGTTGTGGGTAAGTTGTGGATCGATAGCGTTCTTTAACTCAAACCACGTAAAGGATTCGTTAATTTGAGTAAAACTTTTCACATTCCAGATTATGAACTAGTCATCGAGATTGCTCGTGGCAGTTACGGGCAAGTTTGGTTGGCAAAGAGTGTTTTAGGAGCCTGGCGCGCAGTTAAAATTGTCCAGAGAGATCTCTTCGATGATTCTCGTCCCTATAATCGTGAGTTCAACGGGATTCGATTTTATGAGGCAGTCTCAAGAGGGCATCAAGGTTTAATCGACGTTTTGCACGTGGGGCGGAATGATGAAAAAGGCTATTTTTATTATGTGATGGAGTTGGCTGATGATCAGGTGGTTGGGCAAACTATCAATTCAGCAGATTATTCTCCCCGTACACTTCAATCTGAGTTGAATTCACGCGAATCGATTGCTGCCGACGAATGTGCCTACATTGGAGCACAACTTGCAGATGCGTTACGGTATTTACATGAACAGGGGCTGGTTCACCGTGATATCAAGCCCTCAAATATTGTTTATGTGAATGGAACACCAAAATTGGCTGACATTGGATTAGTCGCCGGAGCCGGATTCGCTTCAGCAAATATCGGCACCCTAGGTTTTCAAGCCGGAGAAGAAACCGGTGATTGGCGGGGGGATCTTTATGCGTTGGGAAAAGTGCTGTATGAGGCCTCAACAGGAATGGACCGAAACGCATTCCCTGATTTGCCTCAAAGCATGAAGGAGCATGTGCCTGATGAGTCCTTTAAAAAATTAAATAGAATTGTTCTTAAGGCATGCTCGCTGGATGAAAAGGATGGCTATGCTGGAGCTGGTGAGTTAACTGAAGAATTGGAATTAATTAATGCTCCATCGTTATTCTCAGGCCCTTTCACTTGGCGAGAGAAGCGTTTGGTGGCGACGGTGTTTGCACTGGCTCTTCTGCTTGGTTTATCTGATGTATTGTTGATATACGTGGGGTTGAAAGATTCCGATTCAGGAATAGTCCGGTCTGAGGAGGTTGCTGCGGATAGTGAAAAGCCCATACGTGGAAAATATGAATCCAATTAATTATAAGATTAACGCATGGATCGTGGTTATTATTTTATAAAAAAAGATTCAGTTAGAAATATTATTTTGGAGGGGTACCATTCTAGTAGGGTTTTATTTAGTGGACCATATATTTATTTAAAAGGGGGATAAAATGAGAGAATGGCCGAGGGAAGTGCGGGGTAGGAATAGTTTTTTTGGGCTAATTGTAATTCTGTTAGTTGGAGGATGGATTGGGTTGCGTTCATCGAGTCAAAAAACTTCTACTTCGGTTACCTCAGCCGTAACTCTGAAAGTCAAAAACCAACATGCAACCAGTGATGCGGAAGAATTTGGTGAGTTGGATCTGGAGCGCGATTACAGGTTGCGCCTTTCAAACTCATACCGGTTCAGCACAATCCTTACATTTAATCAGCCTGTAAGTTCTGAAAGAGCTTCAGGGTTTTTTGAGTTTCGGTCAGCTGAAAATGTTCTTATCCCTGCTAAAGTGGAGGCAGTAGATTCCGATATTCATAAGCTACGGATTGTTCCTGAGCAGCTTCTAGAAGGTGGAGTGGAGTGGAAATTAATATTGAAGGCAGGGCTGCAGTCAGTAGACAGCAAATTCCAATTTCCTAAGGATCGAGAATGGGATTTGGGAGAGAGAAACGTTATGCGCGTTGATGGGGCATATGCCGATAATCAGCTTAACGCGGGCCGGTCAATTCGCGTCGATTTTTCTCATCCTTTACCGTCTGATTTAAATCCGGAGGATTTTGCCGAATGGCTTGTGCTTGAACGCAAAGATAAAGAAGGTTATGTCCCGGCTAATGTTAACTTATCTATACAAATACGTTGGCGTGGCCTTACATTGAGTGGGTCTTTTGCTCTTAACACTCCGTATCGAGTAAAGATTAAGTCTGGATTGCCGGCACGCTTGGGGTTGCGACTTAAAGATCAATGGGAGCAGCTGTTTCGGTTCAATCCATTGTCAGGACGTGTATATCTCGCTGACACCACAACCTCACAATCATTATTCGGGAATCGATCTTTTGAGTTTGTTTCGGTGAATAACAGATCGGTACGACTTCAAGTTAAGCGTGTTGACCCAGATCAGGTATTTCGAGTGCTACAAACCTACTATCGAGAATATCTTGGTCGATCAGCTTTTAAGTGGAGTGGGAATTCTTGGAAACAGCGGATTAGTCAGCCGATTAGTTATGAATTGGTGCCTGGTCAGGAAGTGATATCCAAGGTTTATCCTGTTCGAGCGAAGACAGATGAGGCGCTCAAGAGGGAGTTTAGGTGGGGCGAACTGCTAGAAGAAAATGTTTCAGGCACCTTATTTGTTAATGTTGAATCAATGGGTGTCGATGGCTCGGCTAATACAGCTCAATCAATAGTACAACTGACCGATATCGGACTTGTGTGGAAAGAATCTAAAGAAGACATTTTTTTTCACACCTTCTCTCTAAAATCAGCTAGTCCACTAGAAAAAACCCGTATACGCATCCTTTCCGAGTCGGGAAAGAACGTGGCCCTCTCTCATACTGACGCAACTGGAAATGTTATGTTAAAGGCCAGACGTACTGGCGAGCCGTTATGGGTGCAGGTCTCTAAGGAAGACGATCAGCACATATATCAACTAGATTCTGGTTTTGCCAGTATTCCCATGTGGTCTTACGGGGTGGATACCTGGCGGCCTTGGCAGAATGATAAAAAACTGCATCTTTTCACTGACCGATCGATTTATCAGCCAGGTGAAACTGTATATCTGAAAGGTCATGTTCGTTCTTGGCATGATGGTGAGCTGGGTGTGCCTGAATCATCTGATTATGATGTTCAAGTTTCTGGACCTCAGCGCCGGGTGTACCATCAACAAAAAATCAAACCTGATAGTAGTGGCGCTTTTGATTTAGAAATTAAACTCCCGGTTGGTGTCCATGGATCTTTTGAAATCCAAGTGGGCTCGGGGAGTGTTTTTGTAGATGCTCTTGAATATGAACCAGCTACCTTTAAGGTGAAATCCGAATCGGCAGGAATTTTTGGCCCGACTGAGTCGGTTAAGATACCAATATCCGCTAGCTACTATTTCGGAAAACCAATTTCAGGCGCAAAATTAAAATGGAGTCTGAACGCTTGTTCTGAAAAGCCAAGATTTCCTCAATGGGAGGAATATGATTTCGGAATGATTCAGGAAAGTGCTCAAAACATTTACTCCGGTGAAATGACACTTGATTCAAAAGGGCGGACGGTCGTTGAACCTGAGTTGCCTGATCTAAAAAACGGCCTAATGAAAGGAAATCTATCAGTGCATGTAACTGATGTGAGCGGTCAAGCAGTCACCGAATATTTTTCAATCACGCAGTATAGTTCGGATTATTACTTGGGAGTGCGTGGACTATCATCTGTGCAAAGGATTGGACAGCCGCTTAAGTTGAAAGTTGTAGCAGTAGGTGTGGATGGAAAGGCTTATTCAGACAACGTCCAGGTCAAAGCTTTCCTGAAACGGGTTGAGTGGCATAGCGTTAAAATTAAAGGTGCCGGCGGTGGTGTTGCCTTCCAAAATAAGCGTCGATTTATTCCTGTTGGAACAACAAGTTTTAAGACCGTTGGGTTAGAAGATGATGCCATTGAGACGGTGTTGCGATCGATGCAGGCGGGTGAATATCGTTTAGAAGTTGTTTCACAGGACGCGGGTGGCCGTGAGGTTTCTACACAAGTCGATTTTTATGTCAGTGGTAAAGGGTCTCTTGCTTGGGATTATTCAAATGAGTTCAAAATGGGCCTCGTGCCGGATCAGAAGGTGTATAACACGGGTGAAACTGCCAAGATATTGTTAAAGGCTCCTTTCAAGGGGAGGGCCTTGGTGACAGTGGAAAGAGAGAGAGTATTGCGAACGTTCCAGGTTGATGTGGAAGGTAACGCGCCAATGATTGAGTTGGCACTGGACTCTTTAGACGTTCCGAACGTTTTTGTGTCCGTTTTGTTGCTTCGTGGGGCTGATGAAAGCACACGTCAAATTAAGTCGATTGAATATAGAATGGGTTATTGTGAATTGATGGTTGAAGCGTCTGACTCCAGATTAGAGGTGCTCGCGGAGCTTCAGAGCACTTCGGTTCAGCCGGGAGAGGAGGTTGGTGTCTCTGTAAATGTTTCCACCACAGATGGTGTTGCCGTGGCTAATTCAGAGGTCACTTTATTCGCAGTAGATGAAGGGGTGTTGGATTTAACCGGGTATCGCGCGCCAGATTTACATTCATTCTTCTATGAGCCCAAGGTGCTTGATGTGAGAACATCATCAACTATCCCGTTTATGCGGACAGAGGATCCCGGCAGAGTTCGTTTTGCCAACAAAGGGCATATTATTGGCGGTGGTGGCTCTGAGGTGATGCGTCAGAATTTTCAGGCAGTGGCCTTTTGGGCGGCGACTTTGCATACAGATAATTCGGGAAACGTGAGGGCGCGTTTTGTTGCTCCTGACAACCTTACCCGGTATCGAATATTTGCTATAGCGTGCACTGATCGCCAATTTGGCGTAGGCGAAGCAGGGTTCCGAGTGCATTTGCCATTAATGATTGAGTCGGCCCTGCCGCGTTTTGGTAGGGTGGGTGATGAACTTGTGGCCAAAGCCATGGTGCATAATCAGACAGACACCCACCGTACTGTTATAGTATCTTTGAAAACAGATGATTACATTCAGGCGTTATCACAAACAAGCCCGAGCCTAACACTTGCACCCCAAAGCACAATTGCGGTGAATGTTCCCATACGTTTTGCCCATGTTGGGCGTTCCCGTTCAGAATGGGAGTTGCGGGAACAAGGTGTTAATGTGGTGAGAGATTCTAGAGAATCTTGGATTGATATACGTCACGTGGCCCCCCTTCGTAAGGCTGTTTATTTCGTTCGTGCAAACGGTAATATTCCGGATTTATTGAAGCAATTAGATTCAGATATACGAAATGGCGAGGGAGAGCTTGAGGTTTCTGTAAGTAATTCATCCATGGCCGAGATGGGACCGGCATCAGAATACTTGCTAGACTACCCTCATGGGTGCGCAGAACAGACGAGTTCACGGTTGCTTCCTTGGCTTTTATTAGAGGAGCATCGGGATATATTGCCTCTCCTTAATCAAAGCCAGAATCTCAAAAAGAGCAACCCAGTAGAGCATGGTGTTAACAGGTTGCTCAGCATGCAGACTCATAATGGTGGGCTGTCTTATTGGCCTAATGGGGTTGCAGATGGATTCGCCAGTAGTTACGGGGGCATGGTTTTAGTCTTAGCAAAACGTAAGGGCAAACGAGTGCCTCAAGTTGCACTGGACCGTCTTGGAGAGTACTTAGTTCGATTGGTGAAAAGGCCTGTGAATGAAGATTATGATTGGGGGGTTCACTGCCTCGCCCTTTACACGCTTGCTTTAATGGATAAATCAATGCCGGCGTATCATGAGCAGGCGTTTACTCAACGCAGGCAATTGGCGCCAGATGCAGTTTCTTTATTAGCCGCTGCAGTAAAAGAGACTGGGGGTTCAAGTGAAATGTTAAATGATCTATTGAAAGCAAAGGCTAACGGCATTTGGGCCTTCGGTTACTACGGTAATAAAAATCAACAAATTGCCATGCGTCTTTTGGCTGAGAGTGATGGCCCGAATGCCGTTAAGTTAGCTGGTCAGTTGAGTCAGGCTGCACAACAAGGCCATTGGGGCTCTACCTTCGCCAACGCTTGGGTAATACTGGCAATGACGAGTTATGATCAAAGAGACTCTCGGGCCGGGACGATTAATGGAATAATCGAGTTCGCCGGCGAAGAAAGAAAAATTTTATTGGATTCTTCTCAACGGATGGTTGTTTTTAGAACGAAGAACCAGCCCGGGGCGATGAAACTTCGGCATAATGGCAGAGAGGGGCAGGTCCTGTTTGTTCGGGTTAGTGCTTTTACTAGGTCGGAAGTAGATCGCACGAATTCTGTTTCTAAGGGTATGACATTGGAACGTTCGTATAAGGTGATTCTGCCTGATGGCAACATTTCTTCACGCCACAAAGAGCCGCAAGTTGGTGATCTAGTGCGCGTTAAAATGAAGATTAATGTTTTAATGGATGAAGTACGTTATCTTGCATTGGAGGATGGTTTGCCATCGAGCTTGGAGCCGGTTTTTGGGAACCTGAAATCCCAGCAATCTTCAATTGAAATGCGTAATAGTTGGTTTATTGACCACTACGAGTTGCGCAAGGATCGAGCTGTGTTTTACGCCAATTATTTATCCAAAGGGGTGCACTATTTTGAGTATCTTGCCAGAGTTCGTGCAGAGGGTATTGTCTCCATTCCTCAGGCAAAGGTAGAAGCGATGTATAATTCTGATATAGTTGCCTTAAGTAGTGGAGGGTCAATGGTTACGCGGTCAATTAATGACTAATTTGTATCGACAGGCTTCTCAATGTGTTACCCTTACTTTCTGGCGTAAAGCCTCTTTTGGGTTGTTTTGTGTGTTGTTATCAGGATGGGTATTGTTGGAGATTGCCACGAAAATCATACCATTACCTAGGGGCATAGAGCAGTCGCCAAAATCGAGCCTCCTCATTAGTGATCGGAAAGGGTCTCCACTTAGAATGGTGCGCGGCGAAGCCGAATTGTTCCTTAATCCGATTACTTTTGAGGAGTGTGGCGCTACGTTTATCAACGCCACCTTGGCAGCAGAGGATAAGCGATTCTGGCAACATCATGGCGTAGATTGGCTTGGGTTATTGCGTGTGGTTAAGGAAATTGCGCAACACGGACGTGTAATGTCCGGAGGTTCTACCATCACTCAGCAACTCATTAAAAACTCGGAAACATCTAAAAGGCCGCGCAATGTCAAAACCAAGTTTATAGAGATTCTTCAGGCGCGAAAGCTTGAGCGGAAATGGACAAAAAAGCAGATTATTACGGCTTACCTTAACCGGATTGATTACGGAAATCTTTGTCGGGGGGCAGGTACGGCTTCGTGGTTTTACTTTGATAAAACCCTAGCTTCTTTGTCTCCGGCACAAGCTGCGCTTCTAGCAGGGTTACCTAATGCTCCTTCGAGGCTAAATCCGCATCTGCATATTGAACGGGCACTGATGCGCCAGAAAAAAATTCTGAATCATATGTCAATTAATGGTTGGTTGCAGAGTGATCAGCTCAATCGTGCAATAGATGAACCAGTGCGTTTGTATAAGCCGGGGAGGGCGTTTGCTGCGCCACATTTTATCGATATGGTTTGCGGCAATCGGGATATAACTGAGAATGTCAAAAGTACGCTGGATTTATCGCTTAACGATGTTTCCCGTCAAATTTTGTGTGGCCACCTTAGCAGATTAGAATCACAGCGAGTGTTCAATGGCTCATTGGTGGTGATTGATAATGAGACGGCAAACGTGATCGCGTTGGTGGGTTCACGCGATTATTTCGAGCCTCAATCAGGCCAGGTCAATGGTGCCATATCACCACGCAGTGCTGGATCAGCCTTCAAGCCATTCACCTATCTTCTAGCACTGGAAAAAGGGATGACACCAGCAACTGTGCTTGCGGATGTGCCAACGGAATTTGCGACAGATACTGGGCTCTTTAGTCCTGTTAACTACGATCGTAGATATCGCGGCCCTATCTCTTTGCGAGATTCATTGGCTAATTCATTAAATGTTCCGGCTGTTCGAGTGCTTGATTATGTCGGTGGAGCTTCAGTGCTACAGGAGAGCCTGCGTCGGATGGGGCTGAGTACACTAGAGGAAGCATCAGGATATTACGGATTGGGTCTAACTATTGGTAATGCTGAAGCAAGATTGTTGGAGTTAACAAATGCCTACGCTACATTGGCACGATTAGGAGAGCATCGGCCAGTGCGTTTGCTAGAGACAGACCCAGTTGGTTCAAAGCGAGTTTTCAATCGAGAGGCGGCTTGGTTAATTGCTGATATCTTGAGTGATAATGATGCAAGAGCCAGTGCTTTTGGGTGGATGTCAGCACTCTCATTCCCTTTTCCTGTTGCTTGTAAAACGGGAACAAGTTCTGATTTTCGGGATAACTGGGCTTTCGGTTATACTCCAGAATTTACAGTTGGCGTGTGGGTAGGAAATTTTGATGGAGCACCTATGAAGCAGGTTTCCGGTCTAACAGGTGCTGCGCCTATAATGCAGAGTGTCATGATGTATTTGCATAAACAATATGGTACAAGTTGGTACAAGCTTCTGTGCAAAATTGAGAGTGCCAAAGTCGATCAGTATTCGGGGATGCGGACACCGCAAGGAAAGCTGGAGTATTTTGTTAGAGGTGCTGCGCCTGAAGTCGAGCCAATCAGCGCGCGTGATGCCTTGGGGAGGGTCTTTTTAGGTTCCAAATTTGCTAATTGGTGGCGAAGTCCGATGAATCATTTACGGGATCGAACTTCGCTTTCTGCTGTGGAGTCAGAATCTATAGCCATTTTATCGCCGAGACCGGGCACTGTGGTCTATCTGGATCCAGATTTGCCTTCATCAAGTAGGAGTTTGCCTTTGCTCGCTACTGCAGAGAATGCCATATGGCGGTCAGATACACTTGATTGTTTTAGATCTGAGCATGGTGGTTTTATGGCGTTGTTAACGCCAGGTCGTCATAAATTACAGATGAGTGTTGGTGGAAGGCAATTCGGAACATGGATTGATGTGGAGGAGCAGTAGGTTTCTGTTGTGTCCGGGGTGGGCGGCACATTATGATTGATTGACATGACTTCTATAGAATTAGGTTCAGTTGCTCTGCGTCTGCACCAAGGAGACCATGTAGGTGTACTTAAAAAGGCCATTAAAATTGGAACGAAAGTAATTTCAGAGGACCAAACTTTCACCGCCTTAGCTACCATTCCTTCAGGGCATAAGATCGCATTAGCTACGGTTGTAGATGGTGCTCCGGTGCGAAAGTATGGTCAAATTATTGGGTTTGCTCAGGGTAATATCGCGCCCGGAGATCATGTCCATTCACACAATCTTGTTTGCAAAGAATACGAACGAGAGCACGAGTTTTGCGCAGATTATCAACCAATCCAGTTATACGACGTAACTAGCCGTCGTAGTTTTAAAGGGTATAGTCGACCAGGCGGCCAGGCAGGCACACGCAATTATATTGCGGTTATTTCCAATGTGAATTGTTCAAATTCTGTCTCCAAATATGTGGCCAACCATTTTAACAATTCGAATTTTAGAAAACAATTTCCGGATGTTGATGGTATTATTGCCCTCAAAACACAAGGAGGGTGTGGCGTGGAGCCGGGTGGGCCAATGCAAATTATACGTAGAACTTTGGGGAATATGGCGAGGCACCCAAATATTTCGGGTTACGTAATGATTGGATTAGGTTGCGAAGATAACCAGATTCAAGGAATTCGGGAGGATTATGAATTGGACAAGCTTGAGGAGGGAGAGGTGCGCCCTGAATTTATGACAATCCAGGGGACTGGTGGTTCTTTGAAAACTATCCAAGCTGCAATACGTGCTGTAGAAAATATTCTTCCAAAAGTGGCTGATGTTAAAAGGACGGAACAACCTCTCTCAAAGCTATTGTTAGCTGAGAATTGTGGGGGCTCTGATGGTAGTAGCGGATGTACAGCTAATCCCGCACTAGGATATGCTTCAGATGAATTGGTTAATCACGGTGGGACATCGGTGTTGGCTGAAACTACCGAAATATATGGAGCAGAACATTTGCTTACAAACCGCTCAGTCAGTCCGGAAGTAGCTGAAAAATTAATGAAACAAATCAGGTGGTGGGAGGAGTATGCACGTCGTCATAACAGCACAATAGATAATAACCCATCAATTGGGAACAAGGAGGGCGGGCTAACTACAATCTATGAAAAGAGTCTTGGGGCATTGGCTAAGGCGGGTCAGTCGCCTCTGATGGCAGTGTATAATTATGCCGAGAAAATTAATACCCCTGGTTTAGGGTTTATGGATACTCCGGGATATGACCCCATCAGCATGACAGGGTTAGTTGCTGGAGGTTGTAATGTCGGTGTTTTTACTACTGGGAGAGGAAGTGTTTACGGGTGTAAGCCAGCGCCTTGCATTAAAGTTGCGAGTAATACGGCACTTTATCAGTGGATGGAGGAAGATATGGATATTAATGCAGGAACCATAATTGATGGCACTGAAACAATATCTGAAGTAGGTATGAGGATTTTTGAAAAAATTATTTCGGTGGCTAGCGGCGAGAAAACTAAAAGTGAACTCAATGGAATTGGTGATGAAGAATTCCAGCCTTGGTTTCCCGGTCCGCAATATTAGCCTACATCACTGAGTTCTTTTTAGGTTTGGCGTCAAGTCGGTAGCGACCTTGCCGCCGACGGATTTGAACGGGACAGTTGAATGCTAGGCTAAGATTTGCATCGTTCAATACTGTTTTCACTTTTCCTTGGGCGATATCTTTTCCATTTCGAATAAGTAAGGCGTGGGTGAACATTGGCATAATTTCTTCAGTGTGATGTGTGATTAGTACTATTGTCGGCGACATATTTTGGGTGGCGAGGCGTTCAATGAACTGAAGGAAGTGTTCCCTTGCGATTGGGTCTAGTCCTGCGCAGGGCTCATCAAGGATGAGGAGTTTGGGGTTTGCCATTAAGGCGCGCCCAATTAGGGCTCGCTGCCTTTCACCTTGAGAGAGCTGTGCCCATGGCTGATTTTTTAGATGCAAACACTCAATTCGTTTGAGCATGGCTAGAGCTAATTTTTTGTCATTATTGGAGGGCTCATGCCACAGGTCGATCATGGCATACTTTCCACTTACTATAGTTTCGAGTAATGGTTCGTCTTCAGCCATATATTTGTTAAGCGTGGAGCTAACAAGGCCGATATGTTTGCGTAGATTTGTCCAATCGTCTTCTCCAAATGTACTTCCAAGTACATGAATGTTGCCACTAGTCGGAAACAAATACCCGGCGAGTGAAGCCAGCAGTGATGTTTTGCCACACCCATTGGGACCAAGAACCACCCAGTGCTCGCCGTGATCTACTTTCCAATTTAGACCATTAACTATATTTTTGGCTCCTCGCTGGATCAGTAAGTCATGAACATGAAGTATGAGGTTTTTGTCCACACGGCCTTTTAACCATCCATTTGGCCTTGGCCAAGCGAAACTTTGCCTTGCGAGGGAATGGGGCGGTGCCTAATCTTAACTAAATTAAGTAACTATGAATAAATTTATCATTTTTCCCGTTAGCATGTTGTTTTTTATATCCGGCTTCACTTCACTATGTGCTGAAAAAAAACTGCCCGGATATACTGATACGCCAATAATTCCTGGTCAGAAATGGCGAGTCCATGACGCAAAACGTCCGCGGCCCGAGATCGTCAAAGTGGGCCCTTCAAAAACACTTGGAGCAAAACCTCCGAAAGGAGCCGTTGTTTTGTTCGATGGAACCGATACTAGTAAATGGAGTCATAATAAATGGAAGGTCGAAAATGGTTACATGGAGGTGACCCGGAAGTCAGGCTCTTTGCAGACTAAACAAAAATTTAGTTCGATTAAATTACATATTGAATTTGCTACCCCAAAAGAAGTCAAAGGTGAAAGTCAGGGAAGGGGGAATAGTGGTGTATTTCTTTGCGGACCTTATGAGGTTCAGGTTTTGGATTCATGGGATAATATAAGTTATGCTGATGGGCAATGTGCTGCACTTTACGGACAATTTCCGCCAAGGGTCAATGCATGTCGCCCTCCTGGAGAATGGCAAACTTATGACATTGAATTTCTTGCTCCTAAATGGGATGAGGCGGGGAAGCTCGAACGTAAAGCGACGGTTACTGTTTTGCATAATGGTGTTAAGGTTCACGATAAACGCCAAATGATTGGCCCGAGTGGGCATCGTAATGTTAGGCCCTACAAGAAGCATGGCCCAGGCCCAATTCAACTCCAAGATCATGGGAATCCAACTCGATTTCGAAATATCTGGCTGGTTGAGCTCAAAGAATAAAATTTTTTGGCTAAACTTTTAATTGGGAATTTCGAAATATCTCAGGGCTTCGATACCTTAGGTATATATATCTGTTATTGCGTATAGCTCTGATTTGACGCGACCCCCAATACGGCACTACATTGTCTTAGCTTAGTCGCTTATGGCTGTAAAAGACGATTACCTTATCGACACTCTTATGAATATGGGGACAGTCGATGCTGCTCAGATTGAAGCTGCTAGAGCAGCTGCTGAACCGATTGGGGCAGGGGTAATCGATACAATGGTCCTGCAAAAGACATTGAATCCTGATCTGCTTGTGCAAGCTCGTGGTATGCAGTATGGATGCGAGACTGCTGACCTAAGGGAGCTGCAGCCCAAAGATGAGGCTCTGAAAGCATTGCCTCGACATATTGCAAGGCGCTATCAAGTTATTCCTGTTTCTTTTGAAAACGGGACATTGACAGTAGCTCTGGAAGATCCAGGAGATATAGATATAACAGATGCGTTAAATCGTCTTTTAGAGGGGGTAGATAATATAGTTTATAAAGTTTCAAGTGAGACTCAAATTAAGGCGACTATTGAACGCTTCTATGGATCAACGGATGAAGCTGTAGAGAGGTTAGTAACCGAGTTATCTCAGACTCAAGTAGATATAGGGGATGCGCAAGCAGAAGCGGTAGGGGAAAGTGGTGTCGCTTCAACCGGTGATGAGCAGGATTCTCCTCTGGTTAAAATGGTAAACATGATAATTGCGGATGGCTTCCGATTGGATATGTCTGATGTTCATATTGAGCCATTCGAAAATCGTCTTCGCATTCGCTATAGAATAGACGGGGTGCTTCGTGAGCATGAGTCCGTTCCTTTGAATTTGTGTGGCCCGATAGTTTCACGTCTCAAAATTGAATCTGGGATGTCCATTGCAGAAAAGCGGGTCCCGCAGGATGGCCGCTATAAACAAACTATTGATGACCGGGAAATTGATTTTCGTGTTAGTTGTTTGCCGACTTTATATGGTGAAAGTATCGTAATGCGTGTGCTTGATAAAGGAGGGCTGAATCTTGGATTGGATCAATTGGGGTTTGACCGTAAGGATCAAGAGGTCTTTGAGCGAAGTGCGCAAATGCCTGATGGGGTAATGCTGGTTACGGGCCCAACGGGTTCAGGCAAGACAACAACTTTGTACTCCTGTCTAAACCTCTTAAATTCGCCTAATAAAAAAATTATTACCGTTGAAGATCCTGTTGAGTATATTCTTTCAGGTATCAATCAAGTGCAGGTTAACAATGCTGCGGGCATGTCATTTGCAGCGGCGCTGCGAGCGATGCTTCGTCAAGCACCGAACATTATTATGGTTGGTGAGATTCGTGATTCAGAGACGGGTAATATTGCGGTAAATGCATCGTTAACCGGTCACTTTGTATTCTCTACTCTACACACAAACGATGCTCCTGGGGCGATAACACGAATGGTGGATATGGGAGTAAAGCCTTTTCTTGTTGCTGCTGCGACTCGTGCGATTCTTGCCCAGCGTTTGGTTCGTAAATTTTGTAAGGTATGTGTTGCTCCGCATAACCTACATAAAGATGAAATTAATGCATTGCAACTTACAGACGAGGAGATGGTCGATTGTCGTGCCATGATGGGCACTGGTTGCGATGCTTGTGACGGGGGTGGTTATAAGGGTCGGATGGGATTATTTGAAGTTTTGGAGCTTGAGGACCAGCTCAAGCGCATGATCATCGATGAGCGGCCGGTCGGTGATTTGAGGGATTATGCCGTTGAGCATGGTCATATGAATACTTTAAGAACTGATGGTGTGCGTAAGGTGACAACTGGCCAGACGTCAGTGGCAGAAGTTATGAGGGTTACCGCAAGTGATGAACATTAAATAAATATTTATGCCAGAAAAAGAACCAATGTACAAAATGCCGGATTTACTCAACCTTATGGTTGATTCGGGTGCGGCTGACTTACATGTGCGGGTTGGTATTCCTCCTGCATATCGTGATGGGGGTACGTTGAAGCGGGTTGAGGGTCCAGATTGCGAGCCTGAAGACGTTGAATATCTGGTGAAGGCAATTGCCAACGATGATGAAGTTCAAAATATCAGGACAGTGGGGGGTGCGGATTTTGGCTTTGCATTCGGTACCAAGGCGCGTTTCCGAGTTTCTGCATTTAAGGAGCGAGGTAATATGGCGCTTGTTCTTAGGCAAATTCCTAACGAGCTGTTGCCATTAGATGTGATCGGGCTTGATGAGACGCTTATCATGCGTCTGCTTAACACACCTCGTGGGATGATACTGGTGACAGGACCAACCGGTTCGGGAAAATCTACTACACTCGCTTCGATGATTAATATCATTAACGAGGAGCAGGATCATGCTCACATTATTACCATTGAGGATCCCATAGAATTTTACCATCCTCACAAGGAGGCAATCACCACTCAGCGTGAAGTCCATAAGGATGTACCAAGTTTTGCGGAGGCTTTAAGACGAGCCTTACGTCAGGACCCAGAGGTGATTCTTGTAGGTGAGCTGCGCGACTTGGAAACCATTGAAATGGCTGTATCAGCAGCCGAGACCGGTCACTTGGTTTTCGGCACACTCCACACCACGGGAGCCGCCAAAACGGTTGACAGAATTGTGAATGCTTTTCCCATGCAGCAGCAAGAGACTATCCGTATTCAGCTTTCGACTGTTTTGCAGGCGGTGATTTCTCAGATTCTCGTTAAGCGAATCCCGAAAGGTAGGTGTGCGATTCATGATATCATGATTAATACACCCTCTATCGCTGCACTTATTCGTGACAATAAGACTTTTCGTATACCTTCTGACCAACAGACAGGACAGAAATACGGGATGGTCACACTTGATGATGGGTTATTTAATAGGTATGCGGAGGGGGTGGTTAGTCGTGAAGATTGTCAGGATAAAGCGCAAGATTACAATGGGATGATGATGCGGTTAAAAGAATATGATGAACAACAGGCGGCAGAAGCAGCCGAGCGAGGAGAAGCCCCGCCCGGAGCCCCTGGGGCTGAGGGTGCGCCTCCTCCGCCTCCTCCACCTGAATAATTATAGTCATGGAAGGACTAATCACAGATCCATTACTGAATTTGATTTCAGAACGGCAGCTTGCAGATCCTCAGGATATTGAGGCAATACAGGGGGAGCATAATCTATCTGGTGAATCGATAAACAAGCTTCTTCATGCTCAAGGTGTTCTCGACACCGCTTCCCAGCTTGAACTCATGGCCGAGTATCTGGGCACGGATGTAATTGATGTATCAGCTATTGAGTTCACAGACGATTTACTCGGGCTAATACCGGAGGAAACCGCAAAGAATTATAGCTGCCTGCCGATAGGATTGGACGAGGAGACGCTTCATTTGTGTTTAGCGGATCCTTTGAATCCGACCGTCATGGATGATTTGGCCTATCAGTTGAATAAGCCGCTGCAAATACGTGTTTCTGATCCTGCTACGATACAAAAGCTAATTGATGAAAAATATGCAGCTGAGGAAGAATCCTATCAACAGCTAGTAGATGCTTTTGAGGCCAGGAAAACTGCAGGTCCGGATGAAGATAGTATTGCGGCTAAATATAATAAATTGGTGGGTAAAAAACCGGAAGATGAGGAAGATGACGAGCCTCAAGCATTAGAGATTTTGGAGGAAGTGGGTGATGAAGCGCCTATCGTTCGTTTCGTTAACATGATTCTTTATCAGGCCCTGAAGGATTCGGCCGCAGATATACATTTTGAGCCGTTTGAGGATACCTATCAGATTCGTATGAAGGTAGATGGTTCAATGAAACTAATGACACCTCCGCCCAAAGAACTTGCTCCAGCAATAGCGTCCCGTTTAAAGATTATGGCGGGATTGAATATTGCTGAGCGAAGAATCCCCCAGGATGGTCGTATTCAGGAAACGATAGCTGGGTTAGAGCTAGTCTTTCGGATGAGCACCCTTCCGACAAAGTTTGGAGAGTCTGTGGTGTTACGTTTGTTGGATTCTTCAAATGAGGATTTAACTAGCTTGGAGGCTTTAAGTATACCTGAAAAGATTGACTATAGTATTCGTCACTGCGTTGAGCAACCCAATGGAGTTTTTCTTGTGACCGGACCTACGGGGTCAGGTAAGACGACGACTCTGTATGCCTGTTTGCGAATGCTTAATACTGAGCAAACTAAAATACTTACAGCAGAAGACCCCGTTGAATTCCCGGTAGAGGGAATAGTTCAGTGTCACATTGTCGAATCTATGGGAATGACATTTGCCAAGGCTCTCAAGTCATTTCTTAGGCAAGATCCCGATATTATTCTAGTGGGAGAGATGCGCGATCTAGAAACTGCAGCAATTGGCATCGAGGCGGCACTGACAGGCCACTTGGTAGTTAGCACTTTGCATACGAACAGTTCTACTGAGGCAATTACCAGGCTGTTGGACATGGGGGTGGAGCCTTTTATGATTTCCTCTTCAGTTAATGGCATTCTGGCGCAACGGCTCTGCAAGACAATTTGTGAAAAATGTAAGGTGAATAATAAAGTTACTCCTGATCAGCAAAAGATGCTCAGGCTTAAAGACGAGGAGGTGGTAGGGGATCTATACTATGGAACGGGTTGCGATTTTTGCAGCAATACTGGGTATAGAGGACGGCGAGGAATTTACGAGGCTTTAGTCATGAATGACCAAATAAGGAATTTAATTGCTGACCGAACCCCTGCCTTGGAATTGCGTGATAAATGTGTGGATGCAGGTATGCAAACCTTGCGAATAGACGGTTTGCGGCTTATGTTTGAGGGGACTTCTACATTTGAGGAAGTTATGAAATACACCTAATATATGCCGCTTTTCAGCTATACTGCCATCGATAAGGATGGAAAGCAAAAGGAGGGTACTCTTGAGGTGGGTAGCCAGAATGAGGCAATTTCCCGGATCAAGGAAATGGGCTTCTATCCAACCCAGGTGGCTGAGGTTAAGGATACGCCTGAGGAAGCAAAGAAGCGCAAGGAGAAAAAAGGAAAGAAAAAGGGTGATATCGGTTTTGCATTACCGATTGTAAACACCAAAGAGCTTTGTATGTTTACCCGCCAGTTGGCGGTTTTGATTGATGCGGGTTTGCCGCTCATGCGCGGTATGACTACGCTTTCCAAGTCCATTCCAAACGCCTATTTCAAGGGCATTATCAATGATATTGGCGAGACAATTGGGGGAGGGTCCACCTTTTCAGAAGCTTTGGCCAAGCATCCCAAGATTTTTGATAAGTTGTATATCAACATGGTCAAGGCTGGAGAGATTGGTGGTGTTCTCGAAATTGCCCTGAACCGTCTGGCTGAGTTCCAAGAGAAGGCTGAGTCCATTAAGGGCAAGGTTAAGTCCGCAATGTTCTACCCTGTTGCGGTAATGATTGTGGCAGTTATTATTGTTGGGGTTTTGATGACTTTTGTTATTCCCAAGTTTAAGGCTATTTTCGCCGATATGTTGGGTGATGGGGAAACTCTTCCTGGGTTTACCATGCTGGTGCTTAATATTTCAGATGCCATTAAGAACAATGTGATTGCGGTTCTTGGTGGAACCTTCGCATTTTTCATTGTATTCAAGCTAATTATTAGCAAAACGAAGGCTGGTAGATGGGTGTGGGATAAATTTAAACTACTGATGCCTGCTCTTGGGCCATTGGTGAGAAAAGTTGCGATCGCGCGCTTTGCTCGTACTCTGGGTACGCTCATTTCATCCGGTGTGCCCATTCTTCAGGCTTTGAGTATTGTTAAAGAGACTGCTGGCAATGTTCATCTTTCCAACGCGATCGACAAGGTATACGACGCGGTGAAAGAGGGTGAAACTATCACCAAGCCTCTAGAAGCTTCTGGCATCTTTCCGCCCATGGTTGTGAGCATGATTGATATTGGAGAGGAAACCGGCGCTTTGCCGGAAATGTTAGTGAAAGTGGCTGATGTTTATGAGGAGGAAGTTGATAATGCCGTTAGTGCCCTTACATCTCTTCTAGAGCCGGTGATGATTTGTTTTCTAGCTGTTATTGTTGGCAGTATCGTTATCGCGATGTTCCTACCGCTTATCAAGATGATGGATAAGCTCGGATCTTAGTTTAATTACAAAATTATCCGAAAAAACACTCCTACAGGTTGATTTTTTTCCAAAATGGATGTAAATACTTTGTAGGGACTTGGAATGGTCATATGAATCATACGTTTTGAAGAATGGATTTTGATTGGAATAAGTGGTCAGACCTCCCTGGTTGTTCCTTGAAACAGCGTGAAATAGAGGAATCCTTCGAGGATCCGTTTTCTGTCAGGCTTTTACCGGATGCCCCGCGTTTTTCAGTAAATGCCAGATATTTCAATTTTGGAAAAACGTCCTCTGGGGAGGGTGTTTTTGCGGTGTACCGAGCAAATGGCAGGCAGATTCAGGTGGTATGTGCCCGGCTGTTTACGCCGGAGGAAGGGTTCTTTTACGAACGCCAACAGGATAGATTGTTAAGCAATAATGGAGGATCAGGATGATTGTTAGTGATTGGAAAGAAGTTCCGGAGTTTTCCGGGGAAAAAGAGGAGGCCGCTTTTTGGGAAGAGGCTCAACTGGACGTGCGGTTGATGGAAAATTCAGTTATGGCCAGCCCAACCTCCAAGGATTCGGTAACCATTACCCTGCGCATGGATCCGCGCATGTTGTCTAAAATCAAATGGATTGCCCGAACACGTTTCCTGAATTACCAGAGCATGATCAAGCAGTGGTTAAGTGAACGAATGGAGGAAGAAAATAAAAAATAATCTGATGAAACTGGTTCAAACAAAAAATAATATGCGCGGGTTTACCCTGACTGAAATTTTGGTGGTGATAGTGATAGCCGGAATTCTGGCAGGATTGACACTGGGTTTGTACGGTCGGGTAAAGAGCAAGCAGATCGAGTCCAGGCTGATGACGGAAATGGCGAGCATTGAATTGGCGCTGGAAAACTACAAGGCAGAGAAGAATGGGTTTCCGCCAAGTATATCGTGGGATGGAATTCAATATCCGAGGAAAGAATGGGATGAAGCTGTGGCTCTGGATACAACTGGCAAGCCTTGGGCAAACAGGCTTTATAAATATTTATGCCCAAGTCAAGGCAGGCAATTTCTCCCAAATGGTCGAAATAGTACGGATGATAATGGCACAGCTGATCCGCGTGATGATGACAACCCTGAGATTCTCCTTTCATCGGCTCCAGATGTTGTGCGAGGGAAGTTAACCAAGTGGCATTACAATTCATACAACCCAACTTACAATAAGAACTCGTATGATCTTTGGGTTGAATACGGGGATTATGGGGATGATGGAGTTGCCGGAGGCGGTGATGATATCGTAAAGGTTATTTCAAACTGGTCAAATTAAGAGGAGAAACATGAAAGAGAAAATAGAAATTACAAGAAGGGCCTTCACGCTGGTTGAGCTTTTAGTGGTTATCGCTATCGTTGCTATTTTGGCCGGTATTTTATTGCCGGTGATTGCTAAGTCTAAAACAAAAGCCAAAGTTGCCACTGCCCGTATTAGCATAAAAGACTTGGATGCGGCGATTAAAGCCTACAGGACTGACTATCAACGATTTCCGCTTCCGGCTAATTACCCGAGAAATTTGGTTGGTGATTCAAGTTCAGGATACATCTTTAACAATAACGATCACTCAACAGCTGGTTACCCCAATTCTATGTACAATAAAGATCCCATTTATAATGTCACTTTTCCGAGGTTTGATGCTACTGCTCTGCCTAACCTGAGAAATAGGTTAACTTTCAACAGTGACATCATGTACATCCTTATGAATGATACTAATCCTAATGGTACAAATCCAAACGGGGCCCGAAACCCTAAGAAGAACGTATATCTTGCACCAAAAGAACTGGGCCCGGAAGGCACGGCTGGACAGCTTAGAAGGGGGGGGGTGTCCGATGCTCGAATTTACCGTGACCCATTCGGCAACAAATTCAAAATTTCCATGGATCTGAACCGGGATGGATATTGTTACGATTATTACTATGGTTCGAAATTCAACGAAGAAGGCCTTGCGCCTCATCAGTCGCGAGTTAATTGGAACGGGCATTCGCTTAATGGGAGAATTATAAAGTATAGCGCTATCAAGGGAGATGTTATGATTTGGACTGCCGGTCCGGATCGGGAAATTGAAGGTATGGCGGGTTATCCAAGGGGAGTTAATTACGGCAATGTACCTAATAACGAAAAAACCAAATATGATACGAAAAACACCCCTGATATTGATAACATAAAGAGCTGGGATTGATATGGATTTATATGGCCAGAAGACGGTTGAACTAGATAGAAGGCGTGCTGCCTTTACTCTGGTTGAATTGTTGGGGGTCGTTGCGATCATGCTGATTATCCTGAGGCTCACACTTCCCTCGCTGGATGGAATTTTGGGCGGAGACGGTGATGGGATGGCGCGAACTCAGGTGGTGGGAGATCTTAACCGCGCGCGTCAAATGGCGTTGGAGAAAGGGGTGCCAGTCTACATGGTGTTCATGCCGCTCTATGATGATATATATCCGAACTCAGGTGACCCGCTCAGCACACCCCCAATACCCCCAAGATATACAGTGGTTGGTGGCACTGTATTCAGTGATGCTAATAAGAGGGCTTATTTTTCACAGGATAAAGGCGTGAACGCACTTCTAGGCTCACAGTTGACTAGTTACGCAATTTATTCTGAGTATTTAATAACCGATCAGCCGGGTAATCCGTCAACGAGATGGTGGACGGACTGGAAGACCCTGCCGGCTGGATATCATTTTAATCGGTCTGAATTAAATGGGTTGGCGAGAGTACCTGTAGAATATCTAAAGGGAAGCAGGCCGCCCTTTGCCGATCGTGTCGGCCTTGAGCTTCCCTGTATAAAATTTAATAAACGTGGAGAACTTGAATCGAATCTGGGTGGAAGGGTTCTTGAAGGAGTATTTCTTTCGGTGGGAAAGGGTGGGGTATTGCCTCCAGGAAAAAATCAATTTGATGCATATATTCCCGGTAAAGGAGACCCGCCTGAGGCGGTTGCTTCAAATGACAGAAAATGGTTTCACATTAATGGGGTTACTGGTCGTACCGAGATTAAGGAGTTGTCTGAGGAGGAAGCTGCTGCGGGACTGGATCTTCAAAAGAGTCAATATCAGCTCTTTATCCATTCCTCACCCATATATCCGCCTCATTTTGAAAATGCGATAACGAGCCATCCGCCTATAGTTAATTTGGTTAATGAGCTGGGGGCGGTATATGATAGTAATTGGAAAGGTCCGGGTACGGATTGGAGCGTGGCAGCCGATAAATCTTTCCCCAGCACTACTTGGTTTCTCGACAATACATATAAACTGAAACCGGCTTATAAAAAAATACCGGACCGGCAGTCGGCCCTCAGGCTTAAGGCTAGGATTGAACGCTTAGCGGGGCAAGCCCCAGCCCTTCAGGGTAAACCATTAAAAGTTTATATCAGGAGCAAGTGATGACTGTAGCGTTATTCAGAAAACTTAGAAAGCGGGCTTTTACCCTGCCAGAAGTTGCTTTGGCCATTGGGGTTATAGCGCTGGGCTTGGTCGGGGTATTTTCCATTCTTCCATTTGGATTGACCGCACAAAAGAATAATCAGGAGGAAACCATTATTCGCTATGAAGCCCAGTACTGGCATGAAGTATTGCTTTCAGATGGTTTATTGCTGGAGGATATCAATGAACGGGTCGATCGGGTGGAAGTTCAACGCGGTAAGTTTACACATACTTTTATTAATCCTCGTCGGGGTCGCCTGGTTCCGGGTGCGAACGAAATAGTAAGTTACGTGGATATTGCGTCACCCGGTGCGACGCCTTATCCTTTAGATTATACGGATTTCAATGGAACACGGGCCTGGAGTGCTTTTCCTGCCAATAGTCTGTCATTGGCTAAGGCTAAAAAATATTGGTCTTCAGATGTGCAGGGATGGCTTTTAAAACTCAATGATATCGATCCTGCAGATCCTGATGAGAAAAATAAACCGTGGGGCGATTCAGAAGGCAATTTTGTGCTGGTCAGGGCAGTGAATGGAGCCTTGTTCGATCGTTTTTATGGGGCAGAACCTGAGAGCGACGAGTACCATTTCCCGAACCGCGATTTTTCCACCGGTTACATTCTGCAGGTGCAGCCTGAAAACAACGATCCAAAAACGGGGATCGGCTACGGGCAGGCGGGTAGCAGCATCAAAATGACATTTTATTGGCCGCTCCTTGAGGAGGTGGTGGAAATGCTGGAACCCAAGCCAACTGCTGCAATTCCGAATGCAAAAAACAGATTCGATCTTATCAGGAATGTTATTGCGCTGTCAGAAGAGCCCGATTCATTTATCAAATTTAAGAAGAAAAGCTTCACCATCAAGCAACCCGGCCGAATTGAGAAAGCACTTACTGAAGATATGCTTACACTTCAGGAAAGACGATTTATGAAGGAGATGCGCGTTCTTCGGCCGGGTGAACGTATAGACTCTGGTGACCCGAGGTTAAAGGGGCTTTTCAATCCTTACCATTCTGGGCTTGATAAAATTGAAGACGATAATGGGTATCCTTGGCTTGTTGATAATGTTCTACCTCCCAAGAAGTATGGCGGGCCCAGACGGATAAATCTAGTGGGCATGCCGAAAAAAATATGGAAAGCCGGAGGTGATTGGGATTTCGATGTGACAATGCCATTACCTATCGGGATCAAAGATCGTGAGGAAGCCCACAAGGAGTATCATTATCAGGATCTGGATCCATTTTTCAGGCCTGATGAATGGAATATCAGTCTCCCGGAAGTTTTACAGTCATGGAGTAGATTTGGGCCTGAAAACATTGTGACTCCGATTGGTCATTCAGGCATGTGGCTGTATCCTTATGGGGCAGCAGATCCACTTCAAATCGCTTGGGTGCCCGGGGGCAAGGTCGCTCGGTATCGCCAACGGGCTTGGTTTGGAAAGGAAAATGCAACCACATCAGGAGATGAGTATTTACTATACAAAGCTGTGGACTTGCCTGCTGCGCTGAGTGTGAAAGACAATTATATAATCAGTTTTTTAGGTAAAGGTCAGACTTGGGCTGGCTTGTTAGATCAATATGCCAGAACAAGAGAATGGGATAAGCCTTCAAACCCAAGTCCTGATAATCAGTTCGATCGAACAGTGGAGGAAAACCAGCCGCCCCGCCCCGCTCTTGTGGAGCATGTGGGGGGTGATTTCATGCTCTCCAAAAGATTGAGGGTGACTGCTCACAGGCCTGCCACTTTGGATGAGAAGTCAATTAACAAAGAATGCTACACCAGCTTAACACCTATATGGGGAGCATTTGAAACAAGGAGAAATTGGGTGCCTTACAGTAATCCGACGCCTCCACTGAAACAAGTAATGGTTCCTTGGCTATGGAGGGTTAGCCAGTGAATATTTTACTGTGCCATCGACTGAAAAATACAAGGGCCTTTACCATGGTGGAGCTCATGGGGGCAGTGACCATTGCGCTGGTTCTCATCATCATGCTCTACTCCATCTTTGATAAGGTGCAAAAGGTATTTATTACCGGCCAAAACCGGGCAATTGCCATGGATGAATCGCGTTCTGCGATGGATATATTGGTTGAAGATTTCCAAGGCCTTAGCCGGGTGGGAACTGTAATAGGAACTGAGCCCAACCTGCGTTGGGTGCCTGAATATCTCATTGATCGGAATCCGGTTACTAGCGCTTTTGTTTATTTGCCGCCTAATCCGGGGGCACCATTTGATGAAACCTTAATTGATAAGCCCTTCAAGAACACGCGTGAAGCCGCCGGCGGTGTGCGTGTTGGTGAGAATGCGACTCTTAGAATGGAGCCCGATGGTTTTGTGAACTATAGCGGTGTCCCGGCTGCCCCGAGCGAGTTCCCATCAGGATCAAGTCTGGAACTTTTCCATCACAACTGCCGTTTTTTTACTGAAGATGCAAACGGATGGAGGTTGGTACATTACAAGTTTGGCACCCGTGAACGTTATTTTACTCCAATTTCAGACCCCCTTGGCATTACCAGTGTGGATTTGATTGATTCGCCTGTTGGTGCCCTTTGGATTTATCGCTCGCCTCCTTCCTCCAAGGCCGGCCTTATGAATCATATCCCAGAACACGAAGATTTTCAGTCAATAGAACGGCCTCCGATATGGGATAAATTAAAAACTTGGCCTAAGGGTTCGATGGTCTTGTTTCACGAAGATAAGAATTATTATATGGCTCGGAAATTAGTGGATCCCCATGATCCTGATCATAAACCGTGGGGTGATCCGCGTGATGATATGGGAAACTGGGCAAAATTGAACTCAGGCGGGATTGACGCACCCATGGGCTTTTCACGGCTCATTGACGGGGTCATTCATTTTAGGGTGCGCGCAGCCGATCCCAATAATTTTGATCGAGGAATGGATGAATACACTCCTTCCAAAAATCCATTTGTGGGCAACCGTTTACCGACACATGTGTCGGTGGAGATTGCTGTGTTAGACCGTAAATTACTCAAGGAGGTGGAAAACGGAATGGAACAGGACCTTGAGGCTTTGCAGCTTTCCGCAGCGGAAGAATCTTATGTTACGGGTACCTATCTTCCGCATCAGCAGAAATATCAACGCGAGGTGAGATTGGCCTCAGAGAGGTGCAGGCAACGGATAGAAAAAATAAATGAGAACTTGGATCGTGTTTATTTCTTCAAGCAATTGATAAGGATTCGAAACTAGGGGGTGAATAATGAATGTAAAATGGAAAAATACTGAGCAAGGCGCGGTGTTGGTCGTGGCCTTGATTATGCTGGCCATGGTGACATTCCTGGTCGTTGCATTTGTAGGTTTTGCGAGGTTTGAACGAGCATCGGTGACTGCTTCGTTAAAACGAACCGAGGTAAGTTTTATTCAGGGGAATAGTCAGTCGGTTTCCTGGACAAGTATAATTAACTCCATTTCCAATGATGATAATGCAACGCCCATAATCAGGGTATCCCAAAGATCCGATACTAAAGAATTTGTGCCTGTGTATGTCGATACAACCGGCAATGGAGAACAGGATTTCAACTCAACCTATCTGAACCTAAACTCAGAAGTTAATAACCCTCCCGGAAAGGATCGGTTCTTCCAGCCTTCAGATCTCTCCAAACTGGAAATCGGTGACCCTGAATGGATTGGTATTTTGGATGATCCTACGAAAAATCCTAACGAACTACTGGACCCTGACAACCCGAATGGCCCCAGAAATTCTTTCATTGCGCGAGTAGCTTACATGACCGTTCCTGTTAGTGAGATATTGAATGTACGCTATAATCATCGGGCCGACTCAGCTGCCTCATGGGACCATAATCGTAGTCAGGGACAAACCCCTCGCAGTATAGATCTGGCGGCACCCTTATTCCAGATGCATCCGAATTTGTTCGGTTCACGTATAGATAAATGGAATCCCTACAGGTTTACCTGGTCCATGTACGAACTGGGTGCAGCGGTGGGTGATGCCTATAATTATGGACGGCCTTCCCTCGATTTTAAGGATGTATTAAATAATAACAGGGCTGCACCCAATTCCCGGGCTAGGGCTGCGGCAGAATCACTTCTCACATTCAATGATCTTGAGTTTAAATCCGGAGAATATTCTTTAAATACATGGCTTAGGACGCACTGGAACGGGCAGAAGCCCTATGGATACTACAAATTTATGGGCACTTTCTCATCTGCTGAATTGCCCGAGGAAAAAGGTGGCTTCGATATCAGCAGTATACGCGATGAATCAACCTACGGTTATGGTTATCCGGTTAAGTCTTCTTACGATGGAAAGTCTGCAATTTCATTTTTGCACCCTCACGGGTTGAAGGATGGTGATAAAATTGTTCCCGACATCCGGCCGCCACATATCGTGGACCCGATCTATTTTGACCTTATTAATCCAAACATCCACAGCCTAGACCAGATTAAGGAACGATTAATCGGGCTGATTCAGGGAGACTCTTTTGAAACCCGTGCTCCGCACCGATTGAACTCAATGGAGGACCCGGTGAAAATGGTGATAACCGATTTGCCAGACAATTGGCGTATATTGGTTAGAGTCAACACCGGCGCACCTTGGGTCCCGATCTCTTCAAGAGCGCAGTTCGGGAATGATTCGTTATATATTCGATATTTGCCGGCCGCCGGTGGTTCGCCTTTCCATTGGGCGACCCATCCGTCGGTCTTTCTGGATTCTCCACTTGCCCCGGCACGTCACCAGTTTTCTTTCAAAAATGGAGGCGAGTCGGCCATCAATGTTAATTTCAAAAAACTTGCCATCGAAAATGTGGAATATTGTTGGGGCTTTTATGATTCAGCCACAGGCAGTTGGGTCCGGCAGTTAACAGTTCCAAATGATCCCATGGAGGATTTGCCGGCTGCACTGGCGAATGTTAAATGCCAGCTGGTTTACCGTCCGGTAGCCATGCTGGCTGACATCATTCCTTACTATGTAAAGGTTTGGGACAGCACAATGGTTTCGCTGCATCGTTCAGCCCGGCTGGATGAGCAATCCCGGGTGCACTTTATTGGTAAGGATGAAGCTATTCCTTTGATTGCTCCTGGAATCAGGGGGGGGCTGGCTTCATCTCCACTTGGTTCACAAGATCGATTCGAATACGATAGTTCAACGGGGGAATTCACCCTTTTAAATACCGTTTTTAACAGGTGGTTACCGGGCGACCATGTCCGTTTTCGTTCGAGTGCACAATTTGCGACCGGAACAGGCGGGAGCATGGGAGGGCAAGTCCACTTTGATCATGTGTTTAAAATGGAAAAAATGGAAATGGTGGATCCATTAGATCCATCAGAGCCAACTAGGTGGAAGCTCAGGCATACAGAGTCACCTTATGTGAATGTTCCGGTGATGCTGAATAATTCAGGTACCCATACCCTGGAACTAGTGCATAAATTCAAGGTTGATGGGTTAACTGATGCAGTTGAACAAATGGCAGCGGCCATGTTGAATGAATCAGTTGATACTGTTGGTGATGGGGTGGGCGCGGTTCATCAACTGGGGGATGCTGCCTTACCGGTTCCGAATCCTGCCAGTCCATTCCCTTTAATCTACGGCATAGGCGCACATCACCCATCCAAGGGGCTTTGGCATAAGACAGGGAGCGGAATTCCCTGGGGGCGCGGCTCGGCCTCAACATTTCCCGGGAAGGGTTCCTATACACCTGAAACAGAACGCATTCTGCAGGTGGCAGCCAATATCGGGGATATCTATTCCGGAGCACCGGAAACCGAGTTAACGGGCAAGGATGTTATCAGGCAGTATGGTGGCGGCGGCTACTGGGCCTTTGGTGAACCTTCAGCGGATGGTCGGGTGAGTGCTGAAATCCGCTGCAGATTGGACACTTATGGCCAGCAGCTCACCAATGGTCCGGCGGGTATTGACTACGGGCCTTACCGTGTATTTTTTGAGCCTTTGGGTGCCCCGGAGCAGAATATCGAAACCATTAATTCAACAGGGTATGTCAAAGGCGTAATCGTTTTGGAAAAAAGTTCAGGAACAGGGGCCGGGTTTGAGAAACAGCGTGTTGCCCAGTCAGCACCGCACAAGTTGAAGCTGTTGGGTGCGTATCCAGACAATGGAGGATCGTGGAGATGGAACATTGAGGAACTGGTATGGAAGAACGGATTTTCACCCGGACGCTCTGAAAAATATTGGGTGGGTTTGAATCTATCTATTGAAATGGAAAGCGGACGTTTTGTTAAAGTTTATCTGGATAATAAGGAGGTAATTAATTACAGCTCACCACTGAGAGTGGGGCCTGAATTGGGGCAGGCTGTTTGGATAACACAGAACTCAGGCAAGCTAAGGCAGGCGGCATTGTGGACTCATCAATATCAGGTGCCTGGGTACTTTTTTACCCTCGTCCATCCGCCAGTGCCCATTCCATCTACAGGGCTACCAACAGGCTGGTCTGTTGATAGCTATACCGCTAATGGAGCTGACCGGTATCCAACTGCGTATGAAGGGGTTTTTGATCGGGATGAAATCAATAACGTTTATCTCACCGGGCTTCAGAGGCAGATCACGTTCGCGGGCGATATACCTAATACTAGTTGGTACCGCAGAGGTGCACCCAAGATATTAGGGGTAAAGGATAGGGGCCCTGAGAATCCGGTTGCGAGCTACAACAACCGGATGCCCGCACTTAATGAAGTCTCCATGAGACTTACCTACGATCGCGTTAATAATAAGGTAAGAGGCCGATTGGCTATGGAAGTGAATATGCCTCCAGCAGGGTTGCTTCCCACTTGCCAGTTAGTGATTCAAAATTTAATCGTGAGCGGTAGTGGCGTGGCTGAATATAAAGACTCCAATGGCATCAACTCTGAGGAAGGGGCGCCGTTTCCAGTGGTATTTAACGGGGCAGTAGCTGCAATAAACCTTAACGCCGGGTCGGGGAATATTGCAGCAGTATTGGATAATAAGCAGCTCGCTGAGATTGCACGTGTGATTGATGGGGCAACACCCGGCAGTAAAAAATCCCTTTCTGATATTCGCTTTAGTAATATTCAGGTTTCGTTTAAGGCCCAAATCTGGGCAGGAGGTAGGGTTGTTGATTTTTTTGATGGTACACTAGCCTTGCCATCAGCCAGTTTGGCTAATCCCATGACCAATCATGAACTCTTCGCCCCGGTCTGGGATGCGACCAATGCAGGAGGATACGCGGCAGGCCAGGTTGTGCTGGATCCCGATAATTATAATTATTACCGGCTCAAATCAGGGGGTTCAGGCGTGGTGACCCCGGGCCAATCGGAGAATTGGCCGGATCATTGGGTTTATTTAAAAGGACGAAAATATCGTAAGATTGATCTTTCCAGTCAGGTAAATGATCCCTTGGTTAACAGTTCAGAAAGAGGTTGGCAGACAAAAGTGTATGCACCTAGTTACATCTATGGAGGCAGCTTGGATGAAGATCCGGTAAACAACATGAATGAGACCAAGGTTTTATGGAGTCCTTATCCTGATCCTCATATTCCTCTCAGACAAATGTATTCTGCGAGCTCTTTCCAGGCAAACGCAAGCACTCCGGAAGCTGCACCACCTCCTGGCAGTCCAGCCCCCTTCTACAGGCTGGCTCGGCATTATTTTGGCGTGAATTTGTGCAGGCTGAATGATGCCTATCAACCTTGGGGCAGGACCAATACCGGCGGGAAGAATGATCCGAACATAAAAGATCCGGGTGTTTATCCCGTATATAGCCCTATTAATGGGTGGAAATTTCCTGATACCATGCGTGGGGGTGTACAGAATGTAGGATGGTTGGGTCAGGTTCATCGTGGAACTCCATGGCAGACTTTATACCTAAAATCGAAGGCGGATCCGGGGTCAATTGCTATTCAGCGAATTAATGATGATACAGGTGTGATTACAACGGCTGAGGATCATAATCTAAATGTGGGTGATGTAGTTGGTTTATCAGGTGAAAAGCCGGAGTCCTGGACCAGTGTGCCCAGTCTTACTTCCGAAGTGTGGCCGGTTAAGGAGGTTTTGGGGCCCAACCAGTATACAGTGTGGAATGCGAGTTTAGGGGATTATGCGATTCAAGGATACAATCAGGAAGGAGCCGGATTCTACCTAACGCCAGGGCTGTTGCTTGATTCCAGATCATGGACCGATTGGGCGGGTAGCTCCGATACCAAGCCGGTTAATGACCGGCGTTTATTGGAGGCATTTTATTTGTCAGGTGGCAATAAATTACGAGGCCGCTTGTCAGTCAATAATAGCACACCTGAAGCGTGGAGCGGAGTGCTGCATGGAGTATCCTTCCCTTACGTGCCTGCCGAGGCTGGGAATCTCTATTCGCCTAAACGCATACTGGGTGCTTACAGGGATCCTGTAACCCATCCAAACTGGTCTTTTAGATTCATTGATACCAGTGAGATAGCTCAAGGTAGCACATGGAATTCAAAGTTGCTGATTGGGGTTGAAGATGAAAGGAAGAAAGGCCGATTTAAACGGGCAACAGATATTCTGGCTGCTCCTCAATTAACAGATGAGTCCCCCTATCTGCCGCCTATAGTGGGTGCAGGGACTCTCGGGCAATATTATGCATTGATTCCTAGGGTTGATGAGCTGGATATAGAACGGATTCCCATGCAAATACTTTCACTGCTTAAGGCAGGCGGCCCGAAGCGGTATCAAGCCTATGTATTTACTCAGCAACTCAAGCCGGCAAGGCGTTTTCACCCTCCGGGCACAGAGGGAAGACCCGGAATGAGGGAAGATGGAACGATTGATAATTATGAAGTTATTGGTCAGTCAGCTGAGCATGTGCTTATTGATCTCATTGGAGCGGACGAGTGGCATGAATCATATAAACGCGGCCATTACGGGAAGTACAGGGCTGCTGATGGATCCCTAAAGGATTTGCCTTCGCCTTATCCGAGGGTTATCAGCAGATATGCCATTGATATGGGGTATTGATTCATAGAATTGCCGACTCTCCCGTTTACGGGTATCCTTGGCAAAGAGCATGCCGGTTAATGAGATCAGGATTGGGGGGGCAAAGGAGCATAATCTCAAAAACCTATCGATCTCAATACCTCGTGACCAACTCGTGGTTGTCACCGGGCTAAGCGGTTCGGGTAAGTCATCACTCGCTTTTGATACAATATACGCCGAGGGCCAAAGGAAGTACGTAGAGTCCCTCTCAGCTTATGCGCGTCAGTTTTTGGATCAAATGCAGAAACCTGATGTGGAATTCATTGAGGGGCTTTCACCGACAATTGCGATTGAACAACGAAGCGCGGGAGGAAGCATGCGCTCCATCATCGCCACTACGACCGAGATATATGACTATCTCAGACTGCTCTATGCACATGTTGGGCAGCCTCATTGCCCGGATAGCGGTAAGCCGATGTCTTCCCAGACTTCTACACAAATAATTGATCGCCTGCTTGAGCTGCCTGAAGGAACAAGACTGATGCTTTTGGCGCCGGTTATTAATCACCAGAAAGGGGAGTTTCGCGATGTCATCGAGAAATTGGCGCGTGAGGGGTTTGTGCGGGCAAGAGTGGATGGGGAGTTAATAGAGCTGGAGGTTGATACACGTATAAAAATCGATCCAAAGAAAAAACACTATATTGACGCAGTGGTAGACCGCTTGATTATAAATCCGGATATGCGACAACGCTTGGCTGATTCCGTGGAAACAGCGCTAAAGTGGGGCAAAGGACGCCTGATCGCGCTGACTCAAGAGAAATCACAAAAGACATCGAACCAATGGAGTGAGGAACTTCATTCATCGCAAATGGTTTCTCCTAAAACAGGCAAAAGCTATGACACTTTAACTCCAAAGCATTTTTCATTTAATGCGCCTTTTGGAGCTTGTCCTGTTTGCCATGGTCTGGGCCAAAAATTGGTTTTTGATTCTGAACTGGTTGTGCCAAATCCTGACAAATCGCTATCGAAAGGGGCCCTTGCCCCCTGGCGCCGAGGAGGAAGGCGTATGATTATCTACTACAACCATGTTATAAGGACTGTTGCAGCACATTATGATCAATCGGTAGATACTCCATGGTGCGATCTGCCGGAAGAGTTTAGGAATGTCATTCTTTTTGGATCAGGAGATGAGGAAATTACCTTTAATTTTAGAAGGAATGGGAAGCCTACAATAAAACCTTTCGAAGGAGTTATCCCTAATCTTGAACGCTTAATGCAGGAAACGGATAGCGAATTTACCAAGAAACGTGTGAAGAGTTGCATGAGTAGTCAGCCGTGTGACGCATGCAATGGGCAACGTTTACGGCCTGAAGTTTTATCGTGCACCATTGGTGGGAAAAGAGCCAATAAGATCAGGCCGTCAATTAAGGGTAAACGAAGAAAGGTTGCTGTACCTGGATTATCCGTAATGGAAGTCTGTCGGTTATCAGTAAAAGAAGCCATGCAGTTTTTTGATGGATTGATTTTCACGGAGCTTGAGCAAAAAATTGCAGGAGAGGTGCTGAAGGAGATCCGTTCACGTTTGGGGTTTTTGAACAATGTTGGATTAGGGTATCTTTCTTTGAATCGTGAGAGTGGCACTTTAAGCGGAGGTGAAGCGCAAAGAATCCGATTAGCAACACAAATAGGGGCTGGCTTAGTTGGTGTAATATATATCCTGGATGAGCCAAGCATAGGATTACATCAACGGGATAACGACCGGCTGTTGGATACTCTTAAGGGACTTCGAGATTTGGGAAACACTGTTATAGTAGTTGAGCATGATGAGGACACAATCCGATCGGCTGACTACTTGATAGACTTAGGACCTGGGGCCGGAGTCCACGGCGGAGAACTTGTAGCTTCAGGTTCATTGAAGGATGTCTGTAGTTCAGAAAAGTCTATAACTGCAAAATATCTCAACGGAGAGTTTAAAATAGATGTACCAAAAAACCGGGCCTATGGTACATCTGAGAAAGGTTGGCTTGAGATAATAGGAGCGGCTGAAAATAATCTTCAGTCAATCGATGTAAAAATACCTTTAGGCACACTTACTTGTGTAACTGGAGTGAGCGGTTCGGGGAAAAGCACTTTGATTAACGATGTTCTCCAGCGGGCACTTTACAGAAAATGGCATGGATCAAAGGATAAGCCTGGACGTCATGATGCAATTAATGGTGCCGATTTACTGGATAAAGCTATTGTAATCGACCAGTCACCCATTGGCCGCACACCCAGAAGCAATCCAGCCACCTATACAGGTATGTTTACTCACATCCGTGATTTATTTGCAAAGTTACCCGCTGCAAAGGTGAGAGCCTATGGCCCGGGCCGATTTAGCTTTAATGTAAAGGGTGGTCGATGTGAAAAGTGCCAAGGTGATGGGATGCTAAAAATTGAAATGCATTTTTTACCGTCCGTTTATGTAGATTGTGAGGATTGCGGAGGTCATCGATATAATCGAGAAACATTGGAAATACATTATAAAGGCTTAAATATTTCGGATGTATTGAATATGACTGCCGATGATGCATGTACGTTCTTTAGGGCAATTCCGCAAATTCATGATGTTTGCTTAACCTTATCCGAAGTGGGCTTGGGCTATCTAAAGCTTGGACAATCTGCCACAACACTTAGCGGAGGAGAGGCGCAGAGAGTAAAGTTGGCTTCTGAATTATGTAAACGGTCAACTGGAAACACATTATACCTGATGGATGAGCCAACGACAGGGCTTCATTTTCATGATGTTTCTCGTTTGCTTGATGTGTTTGCAAAATTGCGCAAAGCAGGCAACACTCTTGTCGTGATTGAGCACAATCTTGATGTTATTAAAAGTGCAGATTGGATAGTTGACTTAGGGCCTGATGGAGGTGACGGGGGAGGGAGGTTGGTTGCTGAAGGGCCTCCTGAGAAGATTGTACAGTGTAAAACAAGTTATACCGGGGAGTTTTTGCGTAAATTTTTTCCCAAGGTAAAATCTTATACAAAAAAGTCCAAGATGGTAGCTGCGTGAGAATGTATAAGATAATACGCTATATCTCAATTAGCCTTATATTGTACGGTCCAGTAAATTTATTACAAGGAGCGGTCGATAACGGCAATTTCAGTCAGGATGAAAGATATTATCTGGCTGCTCTTAGAAGTTTTCACGGTGGCCATTGGGCTAATGCGTCGAAGTGGTTCGAAAAATTACTTAAGGAGTCTCCTGATTTTAATAAGCGCCCCATAACAGTTCTTTTTTTGGGACAGTCTCTCTATAAACAGGAAAAAGTTAAAGAGGCATATGGAATTTTAACTAACAACCAAAACTCAGCCGGCCAATATGCCGATGAATATGTATATTGGATGGCGGAATGCCGTTTGAAACTAGGTAATTTCGATGCAGCTGATCAGCATTTCAACGAACTGATAAGGAATTACCCTAATTCAAAGAGGATATTGGAAGCCACGGTGGGCTCGGCGTTAATTGCTGCTGAGCGCGAAGATTGGGCTAAGGTAATTGTTCTTTTGCAGCGCAAGGATGGGGTGTTTCAAATGAATGCTGATCGAGGTTTTGATTCTATTGTTTTGCAGGAAGGGGGGTTGATATTGGCCAAAGCCATGGTAGAGCAAAAAGATGGCGAATCGGCTGAATTACTTTTAGGGAAACTGCCAAAGGAGATACATTTAGAGCGTGGTTGGCGCCGTTCTTTACTGCTAACGGAAATATATATCTTTAACGGAAAGTCCAGAGAAGCGATTAATGAAATAACTCAACTGCGAAAAGTTTTGAAACAGGCAAAAGCGAGTCCATCTTGGCATTTGGGTGCTTCAATTAAACATGCACAAATTTTAGAGAAAAGAGGAGATTATTTTCTAGCAGCGGATATCTATATGGATTTGTTGGCTGGCAATTCACATAAATCTATTAAGACTTACGCATCACTGAGCGCTGCGCAATTGTATAAAAAATCCAAAGATCTAGTTGCGGCTGCTGCTGCCCTCAAGCAATTGCAAGAGTCTACGGAAGATGATTACATGCTGGCACTTAGTTATTTTTTATCGGGCGAAATCGAACTTGAACGCAACCGTCCAAATAGCCCGAGTGCGGCAATAAAGTTTTATGAGAAGGCTTCTGAATATAATGTATTGGGAGATCTAGGGGCTAGGATCCACATGAGAATTGGTGAGTGTCATTCGTGGAGTGGCTCACTGGAAAAGGCAAATGCTCAATTCCATAAGGGCATGGGGCTATCAGACATGCCGATCATATCCGCCCGGATGAAATATTTGGATGGTTTAGTTAAGGCGAAATCCGGAAAGACTGCTGATGCAATAAAATCATTTTCATCGATAAAAACAATAATTGCTTCGGATAATGATGACACGAAATATATAAAAGATTATGCAAACCTAATGTGGTTTAAATATGCTATTGGCCAGATGGATTTGGTTGCTGCAGAATCATTATTGAAGGAAGCTCGTGAGAATTCTTCATCGATGTTACCATATTATTTATTAGGCATTTCTCAGGTGCGTATTACAACGGGAGAATTTGAATTGGCTGACGAGATCTTGGTTAATTTTAAGAATCAAAATCCTGATGAAGAGCTTGTTGCGGTGGCTGAGCTAGAGCATATCCGCCTTCAGGTCATGGGGAAAAATTGGCCAGAAGTGATTAGGCTATATGATCGCTGGCTTCAAGATTATCCCGATCATGGCATGAAGGAAAAGGTTCAACTGGATCGAGCTTGGGCCTTGATGCGTTCAGGGAGGAAAGGTGATGCGGTTAAAGCGTTTAAGAGATTATCTTCCCGAAAAATTACATCTGCAGAAGTTTATACGGCAAAAATATGGCTGGCTGATCAATATTTTAATTCATCAACAAATCGGCTTGAGGCGGAGAAAATTTATCAAGAATTGGCTTCGGAAACAAATTGCCCGCCAAGTTTGAGATATAGGTCGCAATTGATGGCTGGTCGTGCAGCCATGATCAGACAGGGTTATGATGATGCAAAAAAAAGTTTTGTAACTTTATTGGATAATCCAGATGTTTCTGAGCCCGAACGTATTCAAGCAACTTTTGCTTTGGGGGATTTAATAATGTTTGAATTGAAAGCTTCGCCGGTTAATTCGCCTGAAGCTGAGAAAATACAAAATGAAAGAATATATCAATCAACAAATATCTTGTTTGGGCTGACCCAGATAGTGAAAACCAATATTGTTGCTGCACGTGCATGGGGTAGAATTGGTGATATCTGTTTAATGACTGCCCGTGAACGCGAACACTATTATGATTTTGCCAAGACGGCATATGAACAATCGAAGTCGATTTCCGAACAAAGTCTAAATACGATTTCTGGCCCAAGTGATTTTGATGGTATAATGAATCAAGCCTTAATGGGGCTGGTATACTGTGCAGAAAGATCTACCGTGAGCAAAAATGTTGAGATACGCAGAGCAGCTCTTCAAAACGCACTGATGACAATTATAGATGTTTACGAAAATAGCTATGGTGACCCTAAAAAGAAAATCGATTTATATTGGCGCGGGCAGAGCGGGATTGTAGCTATAAGATTGATGACCGAATTAGAGAAATATAATGACGCGATTCAAAAGTGTATTGAAATGGAAATATTGTTTCCAGGCATGAAAGAATATTTCCGGGCAAAAAAGCAGCGATTGGAGGCTCTCAGAGACGGAGAGCCCTGATCTTACATGAAGGCACAGTAACCGAAGCTTTTTATTTGTTCGTTTGTAGTTCGAGAGAGATATTTATTAAATTAATTAACAAGGGCATGCAGGCTCAATATATTAGAAATTAAAATGGTAGCAAATAGTGATTCGATTGATGGCCGTCAGTTACGTTCGCGGCGTATATATGTTGAAGGTAAATTATATCCTGATATTTGTGTTCCCATGCGTGAAATAGATCAAAGTCCGACTCGATCAATTTCAGGAGAGAATCAAATAAATGATCCCATTCGAGTTTATGATACCAGTGGTCCGTGGGGTGATGCTGTCTGTGATTGTGACGTAGAGCGAGGATTGGGAGCATTGCGTGATTCTTGGATTAGAGGGCGCGGGGACGTGGAATCATATGGTGGACGGGAGATTAAACCTGAGGATGACGGATATTTATCGGAGCGCCATGTTGAATCGGCTAACGATCGCAACCAGAATCGTGTTTTTCCTGGTTTGCGTCGTAATCCGCTAAGAGCCAAGAATCATCCTGTCACACAACTATGGTATGCGCGGCAAGGTGTTGTAACGCCTGAAATGGAGTATATTTCAATCCGTGAAAATCTTGGACGTGAGCGTGCGCTGGAAACACTGGAAAATATAGAAGACACACGTAATGCCCTGAACCAGCAACATCGCGGGCAAGGATTTGGCGCGAATATACCTGATTATATTACGCCGGAGTTTGTCCGAGACGAAGTGGCTGCCGGACGTGCAATTATTCCAGCAAATATTAATCACCCTGAGGTGGAGCCGATGATAATAGGCCGCAATTTTTTAGTTAAAATAAATGCTAATATAGGTAACAGTGCTGTGGCCTCAAGTATCGAGGAAGAGGTAGAAAAAATGCGCTGGGCTACCCAGTGGGGTGCCGACACGGTAATGGATCTTTCTACCGGGAAAGATATTCATGCCACTCGCGAATGGATCGTTCGAAATAGCCCCGTACCCATAGGTACTGTGCCTATTTATCAGGCTCTTGAGAAAGTTGGAGGGAAGGCAGAGAATTTATCGTGGAGTATTTTTCGGGACACACTAATTGAGCAAGCCGAGCAGGGAGTGGATTATTTCACAATTCATGCGGGTGTTCTACTGCGATTTATCCCTCTAACTGCAAAAAGGGCTACCGGAATAGTGAGTCGCGGGGGGAGCATAATGGCCAAGTGGTGTCTTTCACATCACAAGGAGAATTTCTTATACACTCATTGGGATGAAATATGTGAAATCATGGCACGTTATGATGTAAGTTTCTCAATTGGAGATGGGTTGCGTCCGGGCTCTATTGCTGATGCTAATGATGATGCACAGTTCGGTGAGTTGAAGGTCCAAGGTGAACTTGTGGAAATCGCTTGGAAACATGGAGTGCAGGTTATGTGTGAAGGCCCAGGCCATGCCCCCATGCATATGATAAAGGAGAACATGGAGAAACAGTTGGAATGGTGTCACGAAGCACCGTTTTACACACTTGGGCCTTTAACTACGGATATTGCGCCTGGGTATGATCACATAACCAGCGGGATAGGAGCCGCCATGATCGGTTGGTACGGTACTGCGATGCTTTGTTATGTTACCCCAAAGGAGCACCTCGGATTACCTAACCGTGATGATGTGAAGGAAGGGGTTATTACGTATAAAATTGCGGCTCACGCTGCCGATTTAGCGAAAGGGCACCCGGGCGCTCAATATCGTGATAATGCTTTGAGTAAAGCTCGATTTGAATTTCGATGGGAAGATCAGTTTAATCTTAGCTTAGACCCTGAGCGAGCGAAGGAATTTCATGATGAAACATTACCTGCTGATGGGGCTAAAACTGCACATTTTTGCAGTATGTGCGGGCCAAACTTTTGCAGCATGAAGATTACCGATGATGTGAGGCGATACGCGCTAGAGAATGGACTTGGGGATGATGAGGTGCTTGCTGCTGGCATGAAAGCAAAGTCTCGTGAGTTTGCCCAAAAAGGGTCAGAAGTATATACCGATTCCTAATCATAATTTCTTTCAGGTGTAATAGATTTTGAATAGTGAATTGCGCCGGATGTTTATGGGTTAGATTAACCACATGCACAATAAGAGTGCAGGCTTGATCTATCCCATGAAGGTTTGAAGAATTCTAATGGCTACTAAAAGAATTAATACCAATAAGGTGGTGGTAATTACTGGTGTGGGCCGGGGATTGGGTCGCGCAATGGCAAAAGAGTTTGTAGCGCAAGGTCACCGTGTAGCGGGCTGCAGCCGAAATGATAAAAAACTATTGTCTTTGGAGAAAGAGCTTGGAGGGCCGAATATTTTTTCTCGGGTAAATGTCGCCGATGACTCGTCTGTAAAACAGTGGGCAGAAAATGTGATCAAGGAATTGGGAGCACCAGATTTATTACTTAACAATGCAGCTTTGATTAACACTAATCGATTTCTGTGGGATTTAAGTGCGAAGGAATTTGACGAAGTGGTTGATGTAAATATTAAAGGAGTTGCTAATGTGATTCGACATTTTGTTAAACCAATGTCAAAAGCGGGGCGTGGGATGATTGTTAATTTTAGTTCAGGGTGGGGGAGGAGTGCGTCTCCTCAAGTAGCGCCATATTGTGCAACAAAATGGGCGATCGAAGGCATGACTCAATCACTAGCTCAGGAATTGCCAGAAGGGTTAGCGGCTGTGCCTTTAAACCCAGGAATTATAAATACGGATATGTTACAGAGTTGTTTTGGTCCTTCTGCAGCAGATTTCCCTTCTTCAGAAGAATGGGCTACTATAGCAATTCCATTTCTATTGGGATTAAGCTCCAAAAATAACGGTCAGTCACTGACTGTTAACTAGTTTCGACTTGTTCACAGCTTGTGAATTTGATAGGTTATTCCAAATGGCAGATTCGCCACGGAAAAATGACCAGCCCAAAAGCATGATGCTAGGAGTGGGGTTGGATTCTGACGGTCATAAACGAATTACAAAGGGGGAAAACTTTGCGCTTGTCGGGGGCTCAAAGGATACCCACGAGGAGATGACTGAAAAGGCAGTGAAAA
>CAJWKQ010000001.1 GCA_913041895.1 uncultured Verrucomicrobiales bacterium | reverse complement strand
TTGCGCTTCCTGGTTTTCCAGGGCCGACATGGATCAATTGGAATCCAGATGGGTATTCTCCTATTTTCTGTTTACTTAACGCCAGAGGGTTGCCGGCTGTATGTGTGTGAAAACAGACAAGAGTAATCAGGAAAATTAGCCTCATTTCTCTTAGTAGATCATATCTGCAACAGTATGGCCAGCAGGGATAAATGGAAGGACGTGTTCTGTGTATGGGGTAATGACTTCTAGTACGTAAGGTTCTTTTGCTGACAGCATACGTCGCATAGCTGCTTTTAAGTCTCTCTTATATATTACCCGTTCACACTTAACACCAAAACCTTCACACATGGCGGGATAGTCTGGGTATATGGATTTCGGGTTATCTGGATCACCGAGGTAAGTGTGGCCACGGTTGCCTTTGTAAAAGCGGTCTTCCCATTGTACCACCATCCCAAGATGCTGGTTATTCAAAATTATAGCTTTGGCATTTATTTTCTCTATTTTTGCAGTGGCTAATTCTTGAATGTTCATCAGGAAAGATCCATCACCATCAATATCCACTACTTCTTTATTTGGGTGTGCGACTTTAACACCCAATGCGGCCGGATACCCGAAACCCATTGCCCCTAAGCCAGCACTGGTTATGAGTTGTCTTGGATGTTTGTATACGTAATGTTGGCCAGCCCACATTTGGTGTTGACCTACGCCAGTGGTAATAATTGCATTGCCCTTGCTTTCCTTAAAGAGTGTTGCAATGGCATGCTGAGGGAGGATGACCTGATCTTTCTGCCCTTTAAGATGATCTTTCATGTGGGAGGAATTCATGACCTCATTAGTGACCTCATATCCCAAAGGTGCGCGTTGTTTCCATTCAGCAATCTGTTTATGCCATTTGGTAAACCGCGCCTTGATCGGGCGTGCTTTAACCATCTTCAAGAGTTTGCCCAATGCATATTTCACTTCACTGTGAACGGGCAATTGGACATGCCTGTTCTTATTATGTTCAGAGCGATCGAGGTCAACATGAACAATTATGCCGTGTTCGCAGAATTTTTCTACCTTCCCTGTAACTCGGTCATCGAAACGTACTCCAAAGGCGAGTAAAAGATCAGCACCATCGGCAATCTTGCGGATTTTTCCTTTGGTATCCTTTCGGAGTTCACCGCTAACAGCCCAATTGGCGTAGGCGGCCCCATGCATGCCGAGCCACCGGAGGGAAAGTTTGTGATTTTCTGGAAATGCTCCCACACCCATAATGGTTGTAGTCACCGGAATCTTAGTGGCTTCAGAAAAAGAACGTAATTCTTTCGAGGCGTTTGCTGTTATGATACCTCCACCGACATAAAGGACGGGCCTTTCTGATTTTTCGATGAGTCCAATTATTTCGTTTAGTTCCAGATCCTCCGCCTTGGGGCAGGGATGATAGCCGGGTAGATCAATTTTGTTGGGCCAAATAGGTTGGGTTTTTTGTTGCTGGATATTTTTTGGAAAATCGATAATCACTGGTCCCGGGCGTCCGGTTTGAGCGATATAAAAGGCTTCTTTTATAACTCGCGGGATTTCAGCAATATCGGTGATAAGGTAGCTGTGTTTGACTATACCCAATGTCATTCCATAGAAATCGGTTTCTTGAAATGCACCTTTTCCAATCATGGCTTGAGGGACTTGACCTGTAAGGGCAACTAATGGCGTGCTGTCCATCCACGCGTCGGCAATTCCAGTAACAAGATTGGTTGCGCCGGGTCCACTGGTTGCCATACATACACCCGCCTTGCCAGTGGCGCGGGCATAGCCTTCTGCGGCGAAAGCACCGCCTTGTTCATGCCGGGGCAGTATAGTGCGGATTTTTTTCGAATAAGTAAGAGCTTGGTGGAGTTCCATGCTGGCCCCGCCGGGGTAGGCGAAAATAGTGTCTACACCTTCACGCTCCAGCGCGGCTACAAGTATCTCGCAGCCTTTCATAGGTTTACCTAGTTTTCGGCGAGGCTTTTTTGTTTTGCTGGGTTTAATTTTCATACTTGCTTCAAGTTATTGAGTTTGTCCGGTTGCAATAAAAAGACCCACGACCGTTTTTGGTCGCGGGTCCTTGTCGAAATTCATACTAACATCGACAGTGACCAGAAACCTCGGTGAGTGCCACGGGCACCCCCAATAAACCGCAAATCTGCACGAGTAGGTTAGGCATTGTTCAGCCCTTTTCTAGCAGGAAAAGTAGCTTTGGTCAATGTTCCGGAGTCTGTTCAATTTTGACCTTGGATGGATCTAGTTTCTTTATTAGGCCTATTTTTTCAGCGCCAAATAGATAGCCGGTAGCCAATGCAAGCTGCACGAGAACTACAATGGCACCTATTTTCACATATTGCATGAAGGTGATGTTGTGGCCTTCCTTCTTAAGAATGCCTATTGCAACCACTGTAGATGCACTGCCTATGGGTGTGAAATTCCCTCCAAGACCGGCTCCGAAAATAAGTGCCCACCAGAGCATGTGTCCATAATCAGCAAACCAAGTATATTCTGGGTTCAGGATTTCAGCTTGAAATCCTCCCAGTACTTTGGCCAGTACGGCAGCTAGTGGGATGTTGTCGGTGAGGCCGCTAAAGAAGGCGCTACTCCACATCATGGCTATTGGGCCGGAATAGGAGCCGGAACTGAGCGGTGATTGCAGCCATTCACCGATCATTGCCAACACATCGGCTTTTCCCATGACACCTAGTAGGGCAAAGAGACCAATAAAGAAAAGGACCAAAGTCCATTCCACTTCATTGAGTACGCCTTCCACATCGGTTGGGTATATCACTAGCATTACAGTGGCCCCAATTAGGGCTACTACCTCGAGTCCCATATCTTTGAGCACAGGAATAGATGAATGCAGGGCGAAGCCAAGGATGATGCTGCCTAGCACTATAGCGGAGAGATAAAAGAATCGCCGATCCTTGACCGTTTCCCATTCATCAAAGGCATCGACCATTGCATTGGCCTCAGCTTTGGAGGTATCGTCGGTGAGCGGCTTGATCTTGAATAACCAACGCACCAGATAGAGCGTAGCCACAAAGGCAATTATACAGTAAGGGCCCGCGACAAACAGGAACTGAGTGTAGCCGATGCCAGCTGCGGTGCCTACAATGATATTAGGGATGGATGAAATAAGCGTCAGTAGGCCGCCAATATTGGTGTAGATGCCCTCAGCCAACAGGAAAGGCATGGCGGAGAGCTTGAGTTTCTTGCAGGCCACAATGGTGAGTGAGCCCACAATGATCATGGCGGTGACATTGTTTAGGAAAGCACTGAACACCACCGTAAGTCCGGAGAAACAAATCAAGAGCTTAAATGGATCACCCTTGGAGACTTTTAGGATTTTAACACTAATCCAAGCGAACAAGCCGCTGCGGGAAATGAGTTCCACAAAAATGGTGGAACCGATGATAATACCGATCGTACCCCAATCGACCATCTGAATATAAGTCGGAAGGTAATGCCCATCGTGCATTTCTCCGCCGATGATTATTCCTTTCCATGTGGCCAGCAGTAGCGCGATGCCGGCGCCTAGCAGCACGAGGATAGCTTTATTGATCTTCTCCAGCGCGAGCATGCCAAGAGTGACGGCGAGCAGGATGCCGAAGACGTATTTCTGTTCCGTGTCATTATGCAGCAAAAAGGCGCACAGTCCTGTTACCAGTACTGCTACAATGGTGACGTGCAGGGGGTTGTGGAGTTTCTTCTTGTACGGTGCAGATTCTGTGGCTTCGCTCATGAAAATTCCTCCTCACACAATTAATAATGGCGTAGTCCGTAGTTCTACGGCCAGAGAATAAGCTGTGGCGTTCATTGCCTGTTGATCTGGATCGTGTGACTGCAGGACAACTAAATCAGCATTGTGTCGTTCAACGGCTTTTCGGTATTCATCGAGTTGCTTGCCCTGGGCAATATGCTTAATAACTTGGAGGTCTGGAATCTCTTTCGAAAGAGCTTCTTCGACCGAGTCAATATACGCTGATGGTTCATTCAAAAGCTGCGCTTGTATAGTTTCGCGAGCGATGTCCGTATCGATTTCTGGAATTTTACTGATAACCTCCATATAACGTTCAAAGACTGAACCGTTCTCAATGTGGGTTAAATGAAGATTACCATTTGGACGTGTTACGTAGGCGGCATGATTTATAAGGCAATCTTCTCCTGTGAGATGATCATTGATGACAATTACATTGTCAGTATTTTTCATGGCATGTTCAGGTATACCTTCGCGATCGGGGTGAGGCATGATTGCCACAGGAGGGTCCGTTACCTGAATTAAAACATCCAGATGTTCCCCGAGGCTATGTGGCCACCGCCATGCTTCACTGTATAAATGGCGGTAGGTAACGATTAGATCAGGTTTCCTTTGTTCTACGATATCTAGCAGTTCTTTTACTGAATTAAAATCCTCCTGCCCGATCGATTCCCAAGTTGCCTTCACTGAAGAAAAAAATGATTTTGAAGTCTCTGTATATTTATCAGCAGCCTCCTTGGCGAGGTCTGTCACCGTAAGGGCGTTATTGAATACAGGGGGTTTGTGTTGAAATATCGTTTTAGTAGCGGCATTGAAAACACTGGCGAATTGATCTACCGAACTCATGGGCGAATTGAACCCAGCCGACCTGCTTTGCTGCAAGGCAATTCGATTCCAAAAATGAGCTGGATTTATAGTGAGTTTAATCCGGTTCCTGCTGCGTGAGGCAATGGAAAGAACCCTGACCCCAGATTAAATCAGTCGAATCAATTGCTACGATCTCACGGTCGGGGAAGGCTTTGCCAAGTATGTTAGCTGCCAGTTTATCTTTGGGTTGCTGGAAAGTTGGAAGGAGAACGACTGAATTACCTATGTAAAAATTGGCATAACTTGCCGGGAGTCGTTGGCCTCTGAATGTGACGGGTTCGGGCATGGGAAGTTTAATGATGTTTAAGCCGGTTTTTTGGAGTCGTCCTAAATTGGCCTTCAGAGGTGCGTAATTGATGTCTTGAGCATTTTCTTCGACAGTAGTCAAAACGGTGTGGGCATCAATAAATCGCGTCATGTTATCAATGTGTCCATCAGTATCATCTCCGACGATGCCTTCTCCCAGCCAAATGATATTGGATACACCCAACATCTTGCATAATTGATCCTCAATTTGATGGCGCGAAAGTTCTGGATTTCGATTTTGATTAAGCAGACAGCTCTCAGTGGTGATTAGGGTTCCGGCTCCATTAACTTCAATTGAACCTCCTTCAAGTATCATTCCTCCATCGTAACATTCGATTCCACGGGTTTTGGCGATCTGCTCAGGAATAAGGTTATCCAAGTTGTAAGGTGGATATTTATTTCCCCAAGCATTATATCTCCAGTTAATAACTGCTCGGTTACTTTTGTTTTTTACGAATATCGGCCCGTGGTCTCTGCACCAAGGTTCATAGGCTTGGTGATGGTAAAATTCTACATCGTTGTTTAGAGCATGGTTTTTTTCTAGCTGCTTTCGGACTTGATCCTCCATTTCACTATCCCAAACATTAATGAACACCTTTTCTCCCGCGGATAGTGCGCGTACCATTTTCGCCATCACCGGCGGGATGCGTTCATAAATATCGGGGAAACTAATGCATTCAGGTCGAGGCCATGTTAGCCACGTTCCGATATGAGGTTCCCACTCGGCCGGCATTCGGAAACCGAGTTGAGTTGGGCTGGTCAGGGAAGATCCTCCTTTAAGGCGGAGGTTAAGAGTGTGTACCACTGTTCATGGGAGAGGTCGATTTGATCAGCTTCAGCCAATTCGCGAATGCGAGAAGGCTTGGTGGTTCCTATAATTGGGATAATGCCTGAGGGGTGTTTTAGCAGCCACGCTAGTGCAATTGCTGAGCGACTTGTGCTGAATTCACGTGCAAGGGAGTCCAATCGCCGTCGTATTTTGATAGGTTTGTATTTTTCCTGTGAAGGAAGAACATTGCTTTTGCCGTTGCCGAGATAGCCGCCCGCCAGCGGACTCCAGGCCATTGGAGTTATTTTATGTTGTTGGCATTGATCTAACGTTCCATCTTCAAATGAAGCCAATTGAAGCAGGCTGATTTCGATTTGATTGACGACCAGAGAATCCTTAAGTGCACTTTGAAGGAGACTTACTTGTGATGGTTTAAAATTACTGACCCCAAAATGTTTCACTTTGCCGGTTTTTTTTAGTTTGGCAAAAGCTTTGGCCACTTCATTTGGGTCCATTAGCCAGTCGGGCCTGTGTAGCTGGTATATATCCAAACAATCTACTCCTAGTCGTTGCAATGAATTTTCACATGATTGAATAATGTAATCGGCTGAAAGATCATATCGATAGGTCTCGCCGGCTTCAGGGATGCGAATACCGCATTTTGTGGCGATTAGCGCAGATTTCTTCAGGCTTTTAGATTGTTTAAGTGCTAACCCAAACAGTTCTTCGGAAATTCCTTCACAATAAATATCGGCCAAATCAAAAAGGGTGTATCCAGTTTCGTAAGCTGCCAGTATTGCTTTCAGGCCTGATTCACGGGCTTTGGCGTTTACCTTTCGAGCCTCCCAAGTGCCTGCAATACGCCAGCAGCCAAAGGCCAACCGCGATCCCTTTAACGTACTTTTACCAATTCGGACTTCTTTCATTGGTGTTGGGTCGATGCTAATGGAGCTATAACCCTTGGGTAAAACAAAATTATGCGTGAACAGGGTGCGCTTGCCTTGGAGCCTCCATTGATCAGACTCTCAGCAGTGGATAACAAGCGTGATTGGATAAAGGCGATCTTTGCCGGTTTGGTTTGGTTTTGTGCCTTTGCCCCTTTGCAGTGTGAGCCTGCTGCTTGGCTGGCCCCTGCCTTGGTTCTGTGGGCAAGTGCAGCTAAGCCCAAGCGTGCTTTTTGTTTGGGGTACATTGTTGGGGTGGCACATTTCTTCTCTTCGCTCAGTTGGGTGCTTTATATTCCCGTTGCGGGTAGTAACATTGTCGGGTGGGTCGCTTTAGCAGGTTATTGTTCGATTTACCCAGCCCTCTGGTCGGCGTTTTGTTGGTGGATTTTTCCTGGCGATGTGAGGCAAGCGGGAGGGTCAATTCTCTGCATGGAGTTCAAAAAACGTCTAGGATGGGGCGCGGCCTGTGCTGTAGCTTGGGTGGCTCAAGAATGTCTGCGTGGTTGGGTGATTACCGGTTTTCCCTGGAATTATCTGGGAGGATCTCAGTTGGATTTCACTTCATTGGCTATGCTTGCGCAGTACACAGGTGTATTAGGTGTATCCCTAGTTGTGGCTTGGGGTTCGATAGGGGCTTTATTGATGTTTTATTGTTGGCGCGAGCAGGATCGGCTTGCTCCAGCTTTGCTCAAGAATTTGGTGGGGCCCGTCACGTTGTTTGTAGTGGTCTTGGTTTTAGGTCATATCGCCTTATCGAAGCCCTTAGCAAAAGAACGCGACACATTTTCCATTGCCCTGATTCAGCCTAGTATAGAGCAAACAGTGCTTTGGAGTGTCACAGACGTCGAATCTCAGACTGAGCGGTTTGAGCAAATGATGGATCTTTCGGACAGTGCGGTTGCTCAAAAACCTAAACTGTTGGTTTGGCCAGAAGCTTCTCTACCCCCATTGGGCAGATTAAATGCAACCAATGTGGTAAAGCGATTCAAGAAATTGGAAGAAGCAATTGAGAAGCACAATGTATGGCGCGTTTGGGGAACCGATACGTGGACCAACAACGTACCTTTTAATAGCGCATTATTAATACCGCCCGAAGATAAGTTTCTTCGTGAATTACAGCGAATGCCCTGGCCTACATATGCCAAGCGGCATTTGGTTATGTTTGGGGAATACGTACCTTTTTCAGAGCAGTTACCCTTTCTCAAGAAGCTTGCCCCTGTAGGTAATTTCGGGCGCGGTAGTGGGCCTGTAACTTTCGATTTGGGAATGGCTAAAACCTCATTATTAATTTGCTTTGAAGATGTAGTGCCGAAATTGGCAAGGCGGGCAGCAACTCCTGAGGTGGATTTTCTGCTGAACATGACTAATGACGGGTGGTTCGGTGACAGCCACCAACAATGGCAACACGCTCGTAGCGCGGCATGGCGGGCGATTGAAACCCAGCGCCCGTTAATCCGTTGCTGCAATAACGGTATTACCGGATGGGTGGATGAGTACGGACAGTTTCATGGGGTCGGAGAGCTGGTACATTCGGAAGGGGTGCGAATGGTTGAAGTTCCCCTGAGGGAGGGGCCACATTCCCCCACTTTTTATCAGCGTACAGGTGATTGGGTGTCTTGGGGGTCAGTTTTTGTATGCGGGGTTTTAGCCTTACTACGTGTACGGCATTCAGATGGTGCCGAGAAAAATGACTCGGAATTGGGTGATGATCCGGCTAAATGAAGCCCGTATGTTTGATGCGGTTCAAGCTAGGTTAACTGAAACAGAGTCTCGTTTGGAGAAGTTGCGGAGGTTTCTTTGACATTGCCAAGAGTGAAACCCGTCTGGCTGAGATTGAGAAGTTAATGTCGGCGGATAACTTTTGGGACGATCGGGAAAATGCGCAGAAGTTCGTAGAGGAAGCTTCTGCATTACGTAAACGAATTGATCCTTATCGTAAGGCAGAGAATCAACTGGCAGACCTTCAGGGAATGTTGGAGCTTGGGGCAGAGGAAGATGAAGCAACCCAATCGGATTTGGCTGAAGAGCTAAGTGTGGATACCGATAGATTCGTTGATTCTTTGGACGAACTTGAATTAGCTGCTTTACTTTCCGGTCCGCAGGATAAGTGCAATTGTATTCTTTCTATTAATGCGGGTGCAGGTGGAACTGAAAGCTGTGACTGGGCTGATATGCTCATGCGGATGTACCAGCGCTGGGGGGAACGCCGGGGATGGAAGGTTGTGATACAGGATCTTATGCCTGGGGAAGTTGCAGGAGTGAAAAGTGTCACCTTAACCATTTCCGGCGAAAATGCCTTTGGCTACAGCAAGGCTGAACGGGGAGTGCATAGATTAGTGCGAATATCTCCTTTTGACTCAAATAGCCGTCGGCATACCAGTTTCGCTAGTGTGGATGTGATTGCTGAAATTGAGGATGAAGGCGATATTGAAGTCGATCCTTCCGAGTTACGGGTGGATACATATAGAAGCGGGGGTAAGGGTGGGCAAAACGTAAACAAGGTAGAAACGGCTGTTCGGATCACCCATGTCCCCACTGGGATTGTTGCCGCTTGTCAGACGCAGCGTAGCCAGCACCAGAACCGTGCAGGAGCCATGAAGCTTTTACTCGCCAAATTACATGCCAAGCGGGAAGACGAAAAAAAATCTGAAATGGAGCGTTTCTACAGCGACAAGGGGGCCATTGGTTGGGGGAACCAGATTCGCAGTTATGTTTTTCAGCCCTATCAGATGGTGAAGGATTTACGCACCGGAATTCAGAGTGGAAATGTCCAGGAGGTTATGGACGGTGATTTGGATAACTTTGTTAACGGTTGGCTTCAGGCTGGCTGCCCCACCAAGCGTATTGCGGGGGCCGATGAGGAATGAATATTCTAGATGAAATAGTTGCGCATAAAGAGAAGGAACTTGCTGGTTTACCGGAGTTTGAGGTTTCAGTGGACTCCCTGCGCACGGCCGTTGAAAAGCGTGGTGGTGTCAGGGATTTCAGGCAGGCATTGGAAAACCCACGCGTTGGAGATATTGGGTTAATTGCTGAAGTCAAAAAAGCTTCTCCATCTGCGGGGATTATCCGGGCTGACTTCGATCCTGTGGATATTGCCAATCAATACGAAAGTGCTGGAGCGAGTTGTCTTTCAGTGTTAACCGATGAAAAGTTTTTTCAAGGTTCTCCTGATTACTTAAAGGCTATTAGGGATGCAGTGGATTTGCCGCTCTTGAGAAAAGATTTTGTTGTTGATTCAAGACAGATTGCAGAGGCGATTGATTGGGGTGCTGATGCAATTTTATTGATTGCGGCGATACTAAATGATGATCAGCTTTCAGGATTTCATCATTTGGCTTCGGAAGCAGGGTTGTCTGTGCTGGTGGAGGTGCATGATTCAAAAGAGCTATCGCGTGCACTCGCAATTGATGCGCCTTTGATAGGGGTTAATAATCGTAATCTGAAAACATTTTCAGTAGATCTTGAAACGACTGAGTCGTTGGCCGGGCAACTGGACGCAGATCAGACTCTTTTAGTGGCTGAAAGCGGTATTCATACCCGAGAGGATGTGGAGCGTTTGAAAACTTGCGGAGCTAAGGCTGTTCTCATAGGCGAATCCCTGATGCGTGTGGATAATATTGCGGCAAAAGTTGAAGAATTGATAGGGTGAGAATGAGCGAACCATTAAAAGTTCTAATTATTGAGGATTCAGCACTGGATGCAAAGGTGCTGGTAGGCTTGGTTAAAGCTGGAGGCTATGAAGTAACCAGTGAACGGGTTGAAACGAGTAAAGAATTTATTACTGCTTTAGATAATGAGAAGTGGGATGTCATATTGGCCGATTATAATTTACCCGAATTCAACGGGGCAGAAGGGTTGAAACTGTTACAGGAAAGTGGTCAGGATGTTCCCTTTATTGTCATCAGTGGAGGTATTGGAGAGGACTTGGCGGTGCAAATTATGAAATCGGGCGCACACGATTACCTGATGAAAGGTAATTTGGCTCGATTGGTTCCGGCAGTGGAACGTGAAGTACGAGAAGCAAGGGACCGCACGCGTCACCGTGAGGCTGAGACTGCACTCCATGCAGCCAATGAACAAATGCGCATTGCTCGGGAGATACAACAACGTCTTTTTCCGAAGGATGCTCCTGATTTGAAAGGGTATGATTTGGCGGGTTTGACTGAAAGTGCTGAGGAAACCGGTGGTGACTATTATGATTTTATTCCGATGTCGGGGGGGGATTACGGATTGGTAGTGGGGGATGTTACCGGCCACGGGATTGGTCCGGCTTTGCTCATGGCTGAAACGCGAGCCTACTTGAGAATTTTGGCTGCGGACTTTGATGATGTGAGTGAGATTCTCACTCGGGCCAATCGAGTGTTGAATGAAGACACGGGTTCGGAGCGGTTTGTGACCCTTCTTTTTGTGAGATTCAATCCTTCCGCCCGTTCCCTGACCTATGCTAGTGCGGGGCACCCGCCTGCTTTGTGGCTGGATCGGGATGGGAAATTAAAAAAGGAATTAAAACGAACAGGTATCGCCTTGGGTGTCAGGGCCGACACTCAATATAAGGTTAGTGAAGATCTGCCATTGGACTCCGGAGATTTGTTGGCTCTTATGACTGATGGTGTTGAGGAATCCACTGCTGAGGATGGAGAACTCTTTGGCAAGGAACGCATGATTCAAACCTTGGGCAGTCATCAGGTGGAATCTGCCGCTGAAATTGTTGCCGGGCTTCATGAAGCGGGGCGCTCTCATGAGGCAGCCAACCATCAACCTGATGATTTTACCACAATTGTGCTTAAGGTCGATTGATGCTTAAGATGTGTTAAATGATTGTTTTTCGATGGGCAAACGGTAGCATGCGTCCCTCTCTTGGCGGACCGTAGCGCAGCCTGGTTAGCGCGCCACACTGGGGGTGTGGAGGTCGGGAGTTCAAATCTCCCCGGTCCGACCATTTTTAACCTCGATTTTGCGAATAATAGTGAATTTCTTTTAGGTTGCTTGCAGTCATAAAGTGAGGCATCTTTTTATTTAGTGAATATGAAATTTAATCCTTGTTTTATCAGAGTCTTATTCACTGTTTCGTTCCTATGCGCCGGCTTATTTGCGCATGCTAAATCGGCCAAGATAGATCAGTTGCTTGCCCAGCAGAATTCCAAGGCAGAAAAGCCCATCAAAAAGGCTGAAGTTATTGATGATCTTACTTTTTTGCGCAGAGTCAGCGTGGATGTCATTGGGAGAATCCCCACTTATGAGGAGGTAAAGCAATTTCAGAAATGGCCCGCTAAAGAGCGCCGTTCTAAATTAATAGATAAGCTTTTGGTTGATCCCCGCTATGCAGATAGGTGGACTGTATTTTTCTCTGACATCCTGCGTATTCGCTCCAATGCCACAGGGGGTAATGCCTTTTTAGCTTACCTCCACAAAAATCTTCGTGAGAACCGTCCTTGGGATGTAATGAGTCGTGAGATGCTCAGTGCCAATGGTTCCTCAGGCAAGGTGCCGGCTGTAGGTTTGATTTTGGGCGAAGAGGTTGATGCTATGGCGATGGCCGCGGCAACCAGTCAGATGTTTCTTGGCGTGAGGATGCAGTGTGCCCAGTGTCATAATCATCCTTTTGATGTTTGGAAGCAGAAACAGTTTTATGAGCTGGCAACTTACTTTGGAAAAACTCGTCGTATAGAAAATCAATTCTCCCGCCGCGTTTACACCACTGAGGGGAAAGATACTACGGTTCTCTGGCCGCCTGAAAGGCGAAAGCCGCCAACCCGTAATCCGGTTTTACCCAAGTTCCCCTTTGAATTAGAGGATGCCTCTGCGTCTCCTGAATATGTAAAACGACTGGAAGCCAAACGTGAAGCTGAAGCCCTTGCTGCTTCAGGTGCCGAAGCGGGTAAAAGTATTGATGATCTATTGGATGCTGCTGATACCTCAGCTGCCTTTAACAAGGATAAGGGTTTTGGTTTGGCTGTTACCAAAGAAGCAAAGGCTGCTACGAAGGCTCTGGATATTGAGGGAGATCTTTATCGCCAAAGTCAGCAGCGTGCTGAGTTGGCTCAGAAGGTGACTAGCCCGTACAACCGGTATTTTGCACGCAACATGGTAAACCGCATGTGGGCTGAATTAATGGGCCACGGCTTTTATGAGCCTGTTGATGATTTTCAGGATATTGTTGTTCACCGTGAAGCTATGGACTATTTGGCCGATGAATTTGTGGCTACCGGCTACGATATCAAGGCGCTGATCAAAATGATTTTGCTCACAGATACTTATGCCTTGGGCCATGCCGATCCAAGTCTTCCTTTGGCAGACCAAAAGGCAGCGGTTGAAAACTTCGCTGCAGCAAAATCGCGCCGAATGGTTAGTGAGGCGCTTTATGATAGTATTGTAGTTTCCGGTCACCTTGCTGAGCACAAGTGGTCGCCCGGTGAAAATATTAAAACCTATACCGAACGTGTCCGCGTTGCCGATGGTGTGATCGAAGGCAGCTCCTCGCCTGCTGCTAATCCAACACCTCAACCTAACATGGCGCCCAATATGATGGCTAAACCTATGGGCGGCGGCGGATATGATTTGGAGGGTCAGATTGCATTAAACTTTGATGAGCTTCTCAAGAGTGAGTTACAAAAAGATCTGGCATCAATGAAGATGATGAGTGATGCCCAGTTGCAGCGTCAACAACAGATGGAGCAAAATATGGCCCGTCCGAACAATGGGCCACGAATGAAATATAAGTATATTCAAGTTGAACGGAAAGTGGACGATAATCCGAAGTTTGGAAGTACCATGAGAATGGCAACTCCGGCGCCTCCAGCTCATTTTCTTCGGGTTTTTGGTCAGCCTGCTCGTGATAGTTTGGCCAACTTCCGCGAGCACAACCCAAGCATGCGCCAGCAATTAATGATGCTGAATGGCAAGGCAACACATGAGGCGGCTCGTGTGGGAACGCTGGAGCCGATGTATACGCTCCTAGGTAAGGGGAAGCAGAATATTGATAAGGCAATTAACTTGGCTTACATGGAAATTCTGACTCGCGAGCCCGATTCGCAGGAAATAAAATTTGCCCGCGAGATTGTGGGCACAGGAAAACCAGCCCTTGATGGAATGGCTGATTTGCGTTGGGCGTTACTTAACAGTAATGAATTCCGGTATATCCCATAAAATTTAAATAAACGAAACGGAACATATATGAACCAAGGATGCCTTGATTACCAAATGACCCGCCGGCGCATGCTGGGGCTCTCGAGTGCGACATTGCTCGGAATGCCCATAGCTCAAATGTTAGCCCGTGCTGGTGAAGCAAAACAGGCCAATGCCGAGCACGTCATTCTTTTTTGGTGTGGTGGCGGCATGAGCCATATTGATACATGGGATCCTAAGCCCGGTCGTCCGGTTGCCGGGGAATTTGATCCAATTAGTACATCTGCAGATGGCATCCAAATTAGTGGCATTTTCCCTAAGCTGGCCAAGCAGATGCATCACGCTGCACTAATTAGATCTATTGCGGGAACAAATGGGGCCCATGGGCGTGCGTCTTATCAGTTGCAAACCAGTTATAACGAGAGTGGTAATCTGGTTCATCCGGGAATTGGCTCTATCGTGACTCATGAAAAGGAGCGTCTTGGTGATTTGCCTGCTTTTATTACCGTTAGTGGCAATGCGCGGCGCGCTGGCTATTTAGGCCAAAAGTGTGAGGCGTATTATGTGGGCCGTCCTGGTGAGAAGGATCCTTATCTAGCGTTCCCTGCGGGTATTACTCAGATGCGCGGAAATAAACGGCTGGATGTGCTAGCCAAAATGAATTTGCGCAATGCACGCAATCTTAGTGTGGAAGAGTCCAAGTCAGTCAATACGGCAACCAAGGAAGCGGTCAATTTGATGCGCAGCCCTGCATTAAAGGCCTTCGAGCTTAATGGGGAAGATGCCAAGACTATTGCCCGATATGGTGATACGGATTTTGGTCGGGGAGCACTTTTGGCACGACGATTGGTAGAGACTGGCGTGCGTTTTGTGCAGGTAAACAGGGGTGGGTTTGATACCCATAATAACAACTTTCCTGCGATGCAAAACCATGGGGATATTATGGATCCAGCCTTGGCCTCGCTAGTGGAGGATTTGGCTGCCAGTGGGAAACTCGAAAAAACCATGGTAATTGTTCTCAGTGAATTTGGGCGTACTCCAAGAATTAACAGCAATGCGGGGCGAGATCATCATGCCCGTTGTTTTAGTTGCTTCATGGCTGGTGGGGGAATTAAAGGTGGGCAGGTTATTGGTAAATCTGATGAGGACGCCATAATGCCTGCTGAAAGGCCAGTTAACCCTCATGATTTGCATGCGAGTATCTGCTATGCATTGGGTATTGATCATTCGAAGGAAGTGGAAACGCCCCTCGGTAGGCCCATGAGACTCGTGAGTGAGGGAGCTAAGCCGGTTATAGAGCTCTTTGGATAGAATTATACTCCGTCTTTAAAGCCCTGCTGTTTCATAGGCGGGGCTTTTTATTTTCAATATATTTCAGCAATAAGTAGGGGGGTTTAGGTTGCCTTTGGTTTGGCTGAGGCTAGAATTAATGCCGCACCCGGTTTGCATATAAAACGGTGCCGCCTATTCGTAAATAAAGTGATAAACAGACTATTTTTTCACGTCCAAGTAGCCATGATTTCAAGGGTTTTAATTCTCTTTGCCTTTTGTCTTTCATTGAGTCTTCAGGCTGGAGCTCCGGTTAGAGGTTCCATTGTTGAGGATCGAGCAGCACGTAAGCTCCTTCAAGCAGGTGATTTGCGTTATGATGCGGGGGAGCAGGAGAAAGCCTTGGAGATTTGGCAATCGGTGGTTGAGCGTTATCCGCGCAGTAAGGTTAGGTATCAAGCGCACCTGAAGCTTGGTGAACATCATTTAACCAAGGGCAATGCCTATGACAAGGCGCGCGCTCATTTTGAAACAGTTGCTGGAGAGGAAAACACAGACACCGAACAACGCGCTTTAGCGACATTGAAGATGGGCGTATGTCTTTTTGAAGGCAGACACTATGGCCAATGCTTTAAGGTGATGCGTAAGGTGATTGAAGAATTTCCCGTGGCTGAACAGGTTAATGAGGCTTATTACTATATTGGTCTTGGCCATTTCAAACAGGGTCATTATGGCCGGTCGATATCAGCCTTGGAAAAAGTGGGGACTGCTGTGGGGCAGAAGGATCAGAATGCCGAAAAACTCGAGGCAGGGAAACGTTTCTTCGTAAAAATCGAGGATGCTGATTTGGCGATTCTTGAAAAAAATGAAACAGTGCCCATTAAGGTGCGAACTTCTCAGGGAGATGAGGAAACCGTTGAATGTCTTCCGGTGGGTCGTAATGTTCGAGTGGTTTTAGGTTCTATCCCCACAAGACTAGGCAAGGCCAGAAAAGGTAATGGGATCATTGAAGTGACTGGCACGGCTAAGGTTCAGGTTGATTACGTGGACTCTCATACAGCAGACCGTGCTTTTAATGTGGATCGTAAAAAAGCAGTGACTGTGGTCGGGAACGCATTGGTTCAGGTAATGGACGGAGCATTTTCTGAAGCACTTCAGGGGGTCGTATTGGGCAAGGAAGCAAACATTCAAGTCAGCGATGCTGATCGTGATGTCAGTGATAAATCAGACGTTATAAAAGTCAAAGTGCAGGTGCTCCGACAAAAAACTCCTGTAGAAATAGAAGAAGAAAAGGCAAAACTCATTGCAGAAGGAGCAATTGTGTCTCCAGCTCCAGTGGAGAAACCTGTTGCACCGGTTGTTCCGGGAGTTGAGCCAGTTGAGGAACAAGTGCAAGTCGACCCGTTCAAGGTCGTGGATACAGTGGAAATGATCTTGAAGGAGTCCGAAAAGAAACCTGAGGAAAAAGTTATTACTAAACCTGTAGATTCGGGACAGAGGGAGCCTGAAGATACTCCTGCCGAGCCTCCTGCGCAGACAGCCAAGACTCCAGGATTAGGTGATGATTTGGTTGAAGAGATTAATCAGGAGCAGAAGGATGGGACGATTCATACGGGACTTTTTCGTGGCACAATACCCGTAGAGTCTGAGTCCAACGTTGTGAATGATGATGCCAAGCTGCAGGCTCAATCTGGTGATTTGATTCGGGTGAGCTATCAGGATGCTCTTAATATTTCTGCTGGTCCCCGTGATCTGTTTGCAGCAGCCAAATGTGTTGAAGGTAATCTAGGGGGGGTCCGAGTGACTCGCACTGAAATTGGAGATGCGGAATTGGCATTAAAAACCAAATTAAAAACTGCCAGTGCTTTGACTCAAATAGGAACACAATATCGGGATTTTGGACTGGATGATAAGGCTCAGCGGAAATACGAGGAGGCATTGGGCGTTTGCGAGGAAATTGCTGCTGAAGCGCGCAAGATTGGCGGCGGGTTACTCGAGGAAACGTATGTCCAATTATGGCGGATTTATTTCGCCATGGATCGACTCAATCTAGCTGCCGCAATGAGCCTTAGGTTGCAGCGTGAATTTCCTGAAAGCATCTATTTGGACGAGGCCATTTTGCAACAGGCTCGTGTTGCACAGAAGTCAGGCGACTTTGCCCGGGCGATTGCCTTATATACGAATCTTACCCGTTTGACTAAAAGTCAACTGCGCGGGGAAGGGCAGTATGGAATTGGGGAATGTTATGAAGATATGGCCAAGGCTGCGCGAGGAAATGCTGAGCAAATGTATGAACGTGCCTTTCAGGCTTACAAGATGGTATTTGACCAACATCCCGAAAGCGGAAGAGTGGGTGATGCGGTGGCAAAAATGGCCAGCTTCTATTATCAAAAGAAAGACTATGGGCGGGCAGTCGATGTTTTTGAAAAAGTTCTTTCTGACCATCCAGATGCAAATTTTCTAGATGTAATTCTCTTTAACTACGGTCGGTGTTTGTTTCGGCTAGACCGTCGTGCTGAGGCACGTAAGCGCTTCGATCAATTGATCGATGAATTTCCTGAGAGTCAACTTGCACCAGAAGCCAAGCGCATTTCCCAAGCTTTAGCCAAATCCGGATTTTAATCTTTGATGCAACAGTAAATGATAAAACCAATAACTATTTTTCTATTACTCATGCCATTGCTTTCAATGGCTGTGGACAAGAATGAGCCGAGTGCTATCGATAAAAAGGCTACGGCTCTTGAAGCTCAATTGAACAAGTCGCTCGACACCTCTGTAGAGGGGGCGAAGGTCATGATTGAGCTCGTGGACTTGTATTATAATGAGGGGCGTGTGTTTGGTTTGGTGCGAGTATCTGAGCGTTTTGTGAAGGCTCAAAGCCGTCACGCCCAGCATCGTCAGGTAATGTTGAAATTGGTCGATGGGCTGGAGATCATGGGGCGACGAGATGAGCTTATAACCATAGGCCGGCAGTATCTTACTCGTTATCCGGATTCAACTGAAGCCCTTGATGTTGCTTTGCGTGTCTCTGATGGATTGGAGCGTGATCGTAAACGATCCCAAGCGGCAGATGTGTTGCGGCTTTTGTGGGAACACAAACCTGGGGTCGGTAACCGTAAGGCCGCCGAAAGGGCTTCTGAGCTTTACGGGCAGGAAGGGAATACTCGTTTGAGAATTCGTTCGGCTGAGCTGTGTGGGAGCATGATGGAAAAGCTTCCAGCCAGTCCCTACACCGTACGGGCGGGGTTTAGGGCAATTACCGAATACAGGGCTATTTCGCGTTGGGCAGAGTCTAATCAAGCTGCGCAAAAACTAATTCAAAAACGTTTGCCATTAAACCGCACCCAGCAGTTCGAACTGCATCATTTAATGGCGCAAAGTTACGCCTCACAAAGTCAATGGGCCAATGCAGTGGAAAGTATGCGAAAGGCGCGCAGCTTTAAGGACGATTCCGCTCTTTATGCAGCACAAATATCATACATGCATAACGCAGGCTTGAAGCCTCAACAAATCGAGAGTGAAGCACGAGGTATGGCGGCTAAATTCCCAAATGATCGACGAAGGTGGGAGGTTCTTTTGTATGTAGGCCATGCTCATGCACGTGAAAATAACCCCACTTTAGCTGCCGGATCGATTCAGCCAGCTTTGGCTAACGCAGCCAATTCCGGGAATATGGCCTACTATTACGTTCTTTGGATGGTGGATGAGGCTAATGCTGCCCGAGGCAAGGCTGTGAGCGCTCAAGCTGAAGCCCAAAAGAATCTCGAAAATGCGAAGACTGATGAAAAATCCAAGCGTGATACTTTCAATAAAGCAGGTAGTCCAGAGGCTAGGAAAGCTGCCCAGACAGCTTTGGTTGAGGCGACTAAACTGGTTCAGCAGCGACAACAAGAGTTGCAAAAGGCGCAAGCTTCAGCTCGTGATGCAGAGGCTAAATTTCGCAAACAAGTGACCGATTCCGATCGTGCTTTAAATACAGCTGTCGGTAAGGCTAAGGCATCTAAGAATTATGGTGCTATTCTGGCTTTGCGCTATGCCTTGTCGCGTACGCTCTACCGTGAACGCGTGAAGGATGAGGCCAAAGCGCTTGCTCATGCGCGTGAAGTTTCCAGAGAAACTCATTTGTATAGCTCTAATCAGCAGACCCTCATTAATGATTTACTTACTGGTCAGCCAGATGGTGATCAGTTTCGTAAGGATGTTGCAATGCTGCTTAAAGAGCGGCGCGATTATCTGACGACCACCTATTATCGGGATTATGTCAGCAACTGGGTTTCTTCGATGAAGAGCAACAAGGATCAACGTGCTAAAGCCAAGTTTGTGGGCGATCAGTTGGCCGCTCAGAATAGAGAGTCATTGGTTCAGGCGTTGCTGAAATATCCCCGCCCACAAGATAATCCAGCTAAGGCCGTTCCGCTTCGTGCAGAAGCATTGAAGCAGTTTAATAGTTTGAGTTCCGCGAATCAGTTGCGTTTAGTTGGAACTCAAAGGCATGCGCTGGTTGCCTATGTCAAGAAGAAGGATCCTGTGACTGCTCGCGCTATAGCTCGAACGCTATGGCAAAAACATCCCAAGAATCATGATGCGGCTCACGGGTTTTTATCATTATACATGGGTGGCAGTGATGAAGATAAAAGTGAGGCCAAGAAGATTGTGCAACAAGCTTTGCGCATGCCGCCAGCCAAAGGTCGGGTTAATTATTCTTTTCAACGAGACTTAATGCAGGTGGCCGAACGTCTTCAGGATGCCAATCTTGCTAACCAGATATATCAATGGGCTATCAAGGGAGATTTGAGCTCAATTTATGCAGATTACACCGGCGATGTATTGTGGAAATTGAATCAAAAAAAACAGGCTTTGGACTGGTGGAAGCGAATTTCCCAGATGCCTACACAAGGGCGGTCAGAGGAGCGAACCTGTGCTGAACGCTTTTTGGTTAACGGAGGAAATCCTCCTGCAACATGGCGCGAACATGTAGAGAATCGCTGGCCGGAGTTAACTCTTCGAGTGGCGGCTCACAAGGCTACTGATATTTTACGATTACAAGGGGATGCAGCTGGTTTTTCCAGAGCTATCACTCAGATCCAGCAGACGGCTTCGGATTTACCTTTTGTAAATGAGGACTGGCGGGGATTTGCTGGGACTTGGAGGGAGTTCGCTCTAAACAATAAGACTTATACAGAAGGGGATAATCCAGCCTACAAGAATTTCAAAAAGCTGGATGATGGTCAAAAGCTTTCAGTCTATCAGGCTATTCAGGATTTAAGAGGTTCTGATTATTCTGCATGGGCGGCTTGTGACCATTTATTGGGAGGCGGTGCTGATAAGGAGTTGCCTGTAGCCCGTTTGCAGCGCCTCTTTAGGGCTACCAAGTATACTCATAACGACCAGAATCGCTGGAATACTTTCCGTAGTTATGCACAAAAGGCGTTTGAACAGGAAAGGTATATGGAGAGTGCGACATTATTGACCGGTGCACTGGCGCATGTATCTAGTGTATCAAAGGAAAGCAAGAGCGAAGGTCGTAGTGCTGTCTTAAGGGCACATTCCCGAATGGGTGCGGTAGGTTTGACAATTGACGAAGATAGTCCGATGGCGCCTCTGTTGCAGGCAGCCTTGTACCTCCGTTTGGGGGACCGTGAGAAGGCTTTGGAATTATATCAGTCAAATGTGGAGTTATTTAAAAAACACCGCAATGACCTTCCGCCCGACCTGATTGAGTTCGTTTGCAACTATCTTATGACTGGCGGGGATGAGGAGCGCTTGACAGCTGTGGAAGATATTTTGAGGGGTTGGCTCATCAAGTTTACCGATCCTGAAAAGCCCGAGAGTAAACAACAAAGTGAAGATGCAAAGGCGCGCTTACAGCTTCTCTTGGCCAAGAGTTACTTCAAAGGGCAGCGATTTGATGTGGCTCGAGTAGAGTATTCTACGGTAACTAACCGCTATAGTGGGACGCCTCATGCCATTGAGGCCAAGTTTGGTATTGGAGAGTCTTTCATGGCGCAAAAGATTTATGATAAAGCCGCAGAGGCTTTTAAGGTGCTCGAGGAAAATCCTGATCAGCAAATTTCCATTCGAGCAGAGTTTTTAACAGGCTTATTGGCGTTTCGTCAGGATCAACGCGATGAAGCTCGTGAAAAGTTTCAACATATTCTAGAACGTGTGCCCGATGTGGAGCTGGCCAATCGCACTCTTTTTAGCTTGTCGGAAATATATGGGCTCGAACAACGGTATCTTCAGCAATTAAATTTACTACGTACCGTTGGTCGATTGGGCCAAAGCAGTAAAAGGCTTCATATTCCCGGAAATGCTTTATCGATTGTAGTTCACGATCGAGATTTAGGTGTCAGCCGCGGGCAAAATACCATTCCGGTTATTGTTACGACAAAGCCAGGGGGTGATAGAGAGAAGGTCTTGTTGCGGAGTAGTTCTGGCGCAGGTAAAGGGCTATTTAGAGGAGAGATAGATACGGGATTGGGTTCTGTAGCTCCTGAGGATGGTGTTTTACAGATAACTGGAAAGGATGTCATTTTGAGTGATTATCCAGATGATTTTAAAAAGCAGTTTAGAACTGTTCCCTTAAGTGACGTCGAGATTCGTGTGGCTGCAGATGGGGAGTTTGATGTGGCCAGTAGTGAGATCGTTGATAAAGAAGAGGAAACTCTGACTAAACAGCTCGAAAGGGAACAAAAAGAGGAAGCTGAGGAGGACAGGCGCGTTTCTCAAGGCAGGCCTGCAAATGAGGTGAAGCCAGGTAACCGGATTTTTCTACGTATTCGCGATAAGGATCGGGATTTTGGAGATCAAGAAGATCTCTTAACGGTGACATTAAGGGCGGATAGTGGTGATCAGGTGCAGGTGGAATTAAAGGAAACCGGGCCGCATACCGGGGAGTTTCGTGCAGCTATTCCGACTGCTGAACTTCCAGCGGGTGCTTCCGCTTCCGATAGTGCCATTGACCACAATCCGTTGATGGCAATAGATCATAGTCGAGAATCCTACTGGCAGAGTGAGCCAGATGGTCAAACACCAAAGGCTTTAACCGTTGACATGAAGCAACTTCATGAGATTTCGAGAATAAGAATAAATACGCCTAATGCGGGAGACCATGCTCCAGTACGAGGACGGTTGTTAGGCAGTCATGATGGGGTCTTTTGGTTTACCTTGGCAGCTCAGCCTCGAATTCAAGACGCGCAGACTGTTTTGGAAAAGTCCGGAGTGATGAAACAAATGATCTACAAGGGGGACCATACCTCATACACGACTTGGGCGCAAGTTGCCCGATTGGCGCGTACAACACAGGCGACTACAAATGAGGTTTTAGAGTTATCCTGGAACCCGGAAGAAGGGGATGAAAATGGTGTCAAACCGGTTGCGGCAATATGGGCCGGAAAGTTGATCCAGCCGCGTGAAGGGGCGGTGCGTATCGGAGTAAAGGGTGATTTAGTGGCTGTGGCTGTGGATGGAAAGGTTCAGCTAGCTCCATCCAGTGAAATCAAACAAGTGGATGTATGGCTAACTGCAGGCATCCATGACCTTACGATTTTTGCCGCGGCAAAAAAAGGGTCATCTGGTCTTTCGGCTACTCGTGCGCGGGCCAATTCAAGTAGTGCACAGCCCCAATTGAAACCTTTTAATAAGGCTGATTTCGACCTTGAGGCAGCCAAGAAATATTTTGGTAATGAGCCTGAGAGAAATGGTTCCAAAGCTACAACATTGGTGATGGATTTAGATAAGGTGGAGTTGCAAAAGGAAACGGAGGAGTTTGCTGCTGGTGAACTAAATAAGGTTAAAAGGGTTCATCATTGGCAAAAGCCTGGTGATTGGCTCAAATGGGCCTTTAATGCCCAACAACCCGGTGCTTATGAGGTTTGGGTGAATTCAGCGCATATCGAGGGAGGCTCACTGTTCCGTTTGGAATTCGGAGATCAGATGATAGAGGCAACGGTGCAAAAAACCGGTGACCCTCACCGTTTTGCTTGGCAACGGGTGGGATTGGTGCAGGTTGATGCGGCGGGATCACAAATCCTTACCATTAAACCATTGGAAATTGTGGGAGCTGTCCTTATGGATTTGTCCGGCATCGAGTTGCGCCCGGCTTCAGGAGCAGGAGTGATACAGCGTGACCGAGAGTGGGAGTTCTTTTTTAAGCCTATCCAGTTGCGTTATGCACGTTTTCAGATAGATGAATATCTTGGAGATTCGGTTGCGGTTAATCATATTGAGGTGGCAAATAAGAATAGTGTTTTCATTCCTACCGAGGTGGACGTCAGTAAGCTTGCAGAGAATAAGACGCTGGAAATTGCTGGGGGAGACGTGGTTCTTGCTAGTTACACTGATGAAACTGCAGTGGCGACCAAGGGAGGCAGCCGGTTGCTCACTCAAAACCTGCAGGCAACTTACAATGATGCCCGGGTGGTGCCTATAGGGTTTGATTTCGCTAGAAATTCAGGAGGTGGCGTTGCTCAGACTCGTAAGGAGTTGCTTAGAGTGGATGCGGGAGATCGGATTACCTTTGAGGTGGTTGATTATGACATGGATCAAACTGATCAGCGCGATACTGTGCCTGTGGAAATTTGGCTAAACGGGAACAAATGGAAGAATATGGAGGCTACGGAGACTGAGGAATATTCCGGGATTTTTCGTGTCGAAGTGGAGACCTCAACTTTAGAAGAGACTGACAAACTTCGAATCAAGCCAGGTGACAGTATTTTTTGCCGATATTCAGATTTGCAAAACACTTTTCCAGGGCATTCGGTGGTTCGCGAAGGAGTGGTTTTTGCCAATGAACCTACTGAAGGACTGGTGCGCATCATTGGCACGAGCCGCACACAGCCGCCAGCGGGTTCAGAGGGTTTACCTCAGCCGGTCTATCTTCGTCGAATGGAAGGACAGGAAGGTCCTGTTGGTGTCGATTATTTTGTTCCATTGACTGTTGAAGTCATTGATCCAGATGCTGCAAAGGATAGTTTAAGTAAGGTTAAGGTTTTAATTAATGCTGGAACGACTAATGCAGTTGAAGTTATCTGTACACTTTCTACGCAGTTTGGAGATTTTTCAGGAACTGATGAAGGTCAGGCAAACCCTGCATTACGAATGGGAAGGTTTGTGGGGCAGGTTAAAATGCAACTGGGAGGAGAAGGGAGTCCCGTAAAACTGCCGCGCGGCTTGGGTAGTGGCAATGGGTTGATTGGTCGAGTGCGTCCTGCTGGTGAAGAAGAAGAGGAACAGAATGGAGATGATTTGTTAGATACTGTGCTAAATGTAAATGGTAAATCGATTTTGAATGCATCCTATCAAGATAAGGTGCGCCCAGGAGGAGAGGAGCTGGATTTATCTGATCAGGCTGTATTAAAAACAAATGGGAGTCTATCTGTTACCAATGAGGGTTATGATGAAAAAGTTGAAATATTGCATGTTGGAGAAAAGCTTTTTGTGATGGTTGCAGATCCAGATTTGGACATTTCTGATGAGCGGGATTTTTCAAGCATCGTTATTCAAAGCGAAAGTGGAGAAAAGGAATCAGTGAAACTCAATGAGACCTTAAGTCACAGCGGGATATTTACCGGCTCATTTGAGCTCAAAGCTCGGGAAAAGCCAACACCGGCCAATTTTAGTGAGATTGATAAGGAGATTGAATGTTTCTTTGGTGATAAAATTACTGCTGAGTACTCGGATGAGTCCGCGAGGGATGTGGAGACGTCTGGTGATCATACAATTGAACTGCCTGTTGCTATAGGAACGGACGGTATTGTTTCGGCATTTAGCAAAATATTTGGCAATCAGCAGCTGGCCGTCCAAACGCAATTTCATATCGCTGAAAGCTATTTTGAGTTGTTTAAAAATAACCTTAAACTGGAGAGAAAAGATGAGAGCCAAAAGGCTTTGAAGGCGGGGCGCCGTATTCTCAAAGAGATCATGGTTGATTATCCAGACCCAAAATACTTGCCTCGAATTGCTTATCTTAGCGGACAGTTTTCCCAAGAATTGCAGGACTGGAATGCGGCAGCTAACAGCTATGCATTAATCGTGAGACAATATCCGAATCATACCCTAGCAGCTGATGCACAGTATAAGCTGGCCCAGTGTTATGAAGAGGCTAATGACTTTGATCGTGCTTTAGAGGAGTACGTCACTTTAGCTGCAACCTATCCAAAGAGCCCCTTGATTCCCAATGTAATGATACGAATAAATGAGTATTTCTACAAACGTGAGAATTATGCGGTGGCAGCAAAAGTTGCTGAAAAATTTATGGATCGATTTGCGGATCATGAATTTGCTCCAAAAATGTGTTTCCGGTGGGGCCAATGCCATTACAAGGCTGAAAAGTTTGCCGAGGCAGGAGTGGTTTTCGATTTGTTTACCAAGAAGTTTCCGGATGACGGACTGACTGCTCAGTCTCTCTTTTGGGCTGGGGAAAGTTTCAGAGGGGCTAACAATGTTTCATTTGCTTTTCGTAGGTATAATCGCTGTCGGTGGGACTTTCCTGAAAGCGAGGCTGCCAAATATGCAAGAGGTCGTTTGGCTTTACCTGAAATGTTGGCCCAATTTGAGAGTGAGGCTAATTCCATAGACGATGATAATTGATGTATCCATTTCACAACCTGTTTCGGAATCAAAAGGCTTATAGTTAAATGTTACCGTTTTTTGCTCAAGTGACTAATATCTCAGAGGTAAATGCGGCATCCACTAATTCATCGGGAACCAATGACGGTCCTTCAGAAGCAAATCCGGATCAGAACACTGAAGCTTTAAATGAGGAGGCTCTAGAGGCGGCTTCTGAGCCTTCTGCAGTTGCAGAATTTTTTGATTCAGGGGCCATTGGTTTGCTGATTGATGGTGGGATTTTTATGTGGCCCATTTTAATTATGGCTATCTTGGCTTTGGCTGTAATTATTGAAAGATGGCGCAGCCTCAAGATGTTGGATACTGATAATGAGGCCTTGCGTCAGGCTGTTTTAGAAGACCTGACTAACGACCGTATTGAAGATGCCTTGGCGCGGTGTGATAGGGAGCGCGGGCCGGTTGCTGCCATTTTGGCCAATGGGTTACGAAAGTATTTGGTTTTGAGTCGGCTTAATTATGATCCGGCACGATTGGAAGAACAGGTGGTTAAGAGCATGGAAAGCTATGGGGTTCACATCGTAGCTGCATTAGAGCGTCATTTACCAGTATTGGCCATCGTGTCGAGTGTTGCGCCGATGCTTGGGTTTCTCGGCACTGTTCAGGGAATGATTGTAGCGTTTCATAATATTGTGGAAATGGATAAGACAGGTGGAGGCAATATTATTCAGGCAGCTGCCGCAGGGATTGAAGTGGCTCTTTTAACGACGTGTTTCGGCCTCATGGTGGGGATCCCGGCCTTTATGGCGTTTAATTATTTTTCTAGTGTGATAAATAATTTTGTGCTGGAGGTAGAGGAAAGCGCTGCAGAATTGATGGAGGCGGTTACTCTGCAATTAACATTGAATTCAGAAGATAAACCTGAATCTTGAAACTGAAACGGACAAAATTATTGGTTGAGCCGCCAGCTAGTGCGACTAGTGATATTGCCTTTATTCTCATTGTGTTTTTTTTGGTTTGCGCTTCGGTGGAGCCTGATAAAGGCAGGGCCCAGACTCTGCCTCGTAGTGAACCGGAGCCACAAAAAGACAAGCAAAGCCAGAATATAGAAGTAGAGCTAACTCGGGATGCAGTGATAATGAATGGAAACCCTCTTCCAAAGGAAACCTTTGTTAAAACGATTATCCTTAAGTTGGCAGATAAAGCACGCGAAGAAGACAAGATTGTAGCAGTAAAAAGTCGTAAGGAAGTTCCTTACAGTCATTGGATGGATATTACAGGTATTATTGAAGATGCCGGAGGGGTGATCACATTGCAACTTGAGGAAGAACAAACGGTACAGGTCCAATGATTGTCAAACGCAGACAGATGAATGCTTCGGTGCCCGCAATGGCAATGGGGGATATAGCTTTTTTATTACTAATTTTCTTCGTAATTCTGGCGCGTGCACGTGATGATAGTCACTTGCAATGGAAGCCTGCCGAAGGGGTTGAATTGGTGAGGCCTGCCACTATGAACGCGAGTGTAGTGATTGATAAATACAACGTGACGCACTTGAATGGTCGGGAAATTCCCATTTCTACTTTATCTGAAGAGTTAAAGGTTATTTTAGGCGAGAACGTTGCAGGCAGGCGGACTGTGTTGCTGAAGGTGCATCACGAAGTGACAGCTGTATATTTTGAACCCGTCATTGAGGCCATCAGCGAAGCAGGAGGAGAGTTGCACCACATATTGGAGGAATATAAACAGAGATGAACAATATATTCGTAGTGATTGATGGAGAGCAGCGCGGACCGTTGACCTCCAGTGAGTTGAGGGGATTATTAAAGGCAGGTCAAATCCAGCCCGATACACCTGCTCTGCGTGAAGGTGATGAGAAATGGAGCACCGTTGAATTGTTTGCAAAACTTCCCGATGCAGTATCCCTTGATCCAGAAAGCGCCGGATCAGGGCTGCAATCGATGGCTAGTATTTCTCGCGATTTAAAGAACGTTAAGCAAAATAGCTCTGTCACTGTTGATGAGTTGCGCACATTTATGCGAGAAATGCGTGGTAAAACACCACGTGAAATGCTTGGGGCGGTTGCGCAGAGTTCATTGGTTTTAAGTACCTTAGTGTCCTCGGGTATCATTTTTTTGCTCCTCGTAGTTCTAACAGTTGCACCCTACACATATGGTATTGTTAAAAAAGGGGCCGAAGTGAAGGCCGTTGAAGCTCAGAAAAAAATGTTGAATAAGCTGGAATCCATTAGCAAGACATTGGAGTCCGATATGAATGGTAAAGAAGCCAACGTTAATCCTTCTGACAAGACTCCAACAGTGCCAGCTGTAAATCCTCCCGATGTCTTGGGGGTAAATACAGAAAAAACGGGTAAGCCTGTAGAGGTAAATCCATTTGAAAATAACGATGATCCTCTGGGTGAGTTAAAAATTGATTAATGGGCCAGTGGCGTCAAATTCCGGTCTTGTGGGCGCTCTTCATGGGGTTCTGTTGGGTCGGCTTAATTGTGGAGGCTGTCCTTATTCGAGATTGGCCTTTTTGGGTAGGTGTGATGGGTTTTTTTGGGATAATTCTTACGGAGGTTTTATGGCGGAGTAAATTGCGAAACAAAATTAGCGGAACAGATTTGAATTCCGGTCTTGTGATCTACCTTGGTGTATTTTTAGTTACTTTTGGGATCGCTTGGGTTGGCCTTTGGATTCAATGGGCATTTGCCAGTGATCTAAATGAACAGGGTCTCTTGATTTTCTTTTCGACTAGCTCGACGGTGGCCTTGGTAGTGTGTTTTACCTTTAGGGTCGAACAACAACAAAGAGATTGGCCTGTTTGGACGTATTGGTTGGCATTGACAATTAGTATTTACCCGATTTGGCAGGGATTGGTATTTGGGGCTAATTATTTAGGGTGGGTAAAGGTGCGTATTGCGTGTGCACAGGGAGGTATGTGTTTGGCCTTTATTAGTGGGCTTTTATGGGTGGTGTGGGGGGTTGAGCGACGTTCTCGGAAACTGCAACGACAGCGTTATGCTGGTAAACAAAAGATGCTGGGTCAGGTGGGGCCATTGGAGGCCATGAATCAATCAGTGGCTATTCCGGCGATAAAGCCTTGGGACCCGTTTGATCAGGATGCGTGGTATTATGGTAAGAGTAGGCAAAAGCTGAAACAATCGTTTAATGCCATTTTCAGTTACACGATTATATTTGTTTGTATGGTGATGTTGATTCTTAGCTTGAGTGGATGCCGGGAGGTTTATGAACTGCCAGCTGGTGGTGGTGAAGAGATGCTGAAGCAAAAGATAGTGAAGATAAAAAAAGTTATCCAAAAGAAGTATGTAATAAACCCTTACAGTGCTATTTTGTTTAATCCTCCCCCTATAGAGAAAATTAAACTCCAGCTATTGGAGCTGACTAAGCATGTCTATAAGCCGGGCCACGGCGAAGGGAAAGGAGCTGGGTTTGCCGGCGGAACCAAGCGAGGGAAGGTGCGGTTTATCCGTCTCAAGTACGCTGGAGGTGACTGGGATCAGGATTTGGATCTTCACTCTGACTTAAATATGCTCCTATGGTATTCAGCTAACACAGGACACGAAACTGCCCCCAAACCGGAGGTACGCACGATCAACCAGTTGAAAAATTTTCCAATCGGCAAAAGCCCCCCCCTAGTATACATGACGGGTCAAAAATCCTTGGGAAGTATTTCATCCAAGGATAAGGAGGTTCTGCGTGAATATCTTACTGATAAGCACGGTATGCTTTTTGCAGATAATGGCGGTAGTTCCAATTGGCACAGCCAGTTTTTTAGTTTGATGCGGCAGGTTTTGCCAGGGGTGGAGCCGATCAAGGTTCCGTTGGATCATCCGGTGCACAATGGGATGCCATTTCTGCCGATTGTTGCTCCGCACGGTGGAAGAGTTGCTTATGGCTGGGTGGTTGAAAGTCGCATGGTTGCTTATTATCATCCCGGTGATATTGGGGATGCATGGGCCGATGGTCATGCAGGTGTGCCGGGTCAAATTTATGAGGCTTGTTATAGACTGGGCGGGAATGTCATTCTCTACGCTCATGCAGAATACAGCAAATGGCTTCAATCTCGAAAAAAGGAAGATAAAAAATGAAGATAAGGTTATCGGCTCTAGTAGTACTGGTATGTTCTTTTTCGGTTTACGCACAGTTGGGTTATCTGGAACAAATTCCGGTGGAGACATTTGCAAAAATGCGGGAAGTAGAGCGGTTCCAGCTGAAAGTTGCCGAGAAATTTTATGTCAAGGGCGAATACAAGATTGCGGCTTCTGAGTACGAGAAATTTCTTACTTTGTATGAAAGAAGCTTGGCCGCTCCGTATGCTCAGTTGATGTGGAGCCACTGTCTGGTTAAACAACGAAGGGTTTATACGGCTATAAGGGATGGATTTCAGTCGGTTATCGATTATTGGCCTGATTCACATGAGGCCATGTTGTCCGGATACCTTATAGGTCGTAGTTATCAATCTGCAGGAGAACTGCAGAATGCCGAGAAGGCATATATTCAGGCGATTACCACCCATCCCAAACACCAAACGAGCGTGTTATCTAAATGGGAGTTAGCTGAGGTTTACCGTATTCGTAAAGATACGGTAAAGCGGGTTAAAATTTGGGAAGATTTGACTTACAAAACCAAACGAACAAAAGAAAACAATTATCAGACAACCCATGCCTCTATTTACCTCGGTCAGCACCATTTTTATGCGGGCGATTTTCAAAATGCATTCAAAGCATTTGCAACGACATATAAAGGTAAAAGCTTGATCAGTCAGTTATACCGATACGCCTCGAGTCCGATCAGTTCCCTAACGGGTAGTCAAGAAAAGTCACCAACTGGCACAAAATTGGCTGATGAACTCATTTCCTATATCTTGGAACAGATCCCACAGGATTTCACCAAAGATGCCAACATTTCGTTAACTCGTGACTATTACTATACAATAGCCGCTATACACGGCAATGCTCGCCGGGATAATGAGGGGCTAGCGGCTTATGAGACTTTAGGCAAGTTGATTGGGGTCGATGATGGGCTTCGGGGCAAACAAGCTTCCTGGCACCGAAGCCGAAAGCGTTACGACGAAGCTCGGAGGATTTACAGTCAGTATAAGAACCGAGAAGCAGGATTGGCAGCAATCGCGAATTCGTGGTACGAGGAAAAAAAGTGGAAGGAATCGGTTAACATATATAATCAACTCATTGGAATGGACAAAGATAAAGAAGGTCAATGGCAACAGTCGATTGTTGGAGTCTGGCGAAAGGCTGGACAATGGGATAAAGCGATTGCTGCTTACCAAATACTACTTACTGTGGAAGCGGGGAAATTTGGTGACTGGTATTGGGGGATAGCTGATTGCTATGAACGGAGCGGACGCCTAAAAGAGGCCATTCAGAGTTATCGGCAGTCTGATAGGTATCCCAGTGTATATTTTGCAATGGCTTCATGCCATCGCCGTTTAAAGCAATATAAGGAGGCGTTGGTCTTATATCATCAGGCGCGAGCGGATAAGAGTTCAGCTCCAGAAGCTACTAAACAGATAGCAGAAACATATGAGCAATCTGGCGCACGTGAGAATGCCATTAAATGGTTCCAGCAAACCTGTAAGCTTTATCCCAAGACTAGTCAGGCAAGCCGCGCTCATGCCCATCTCCAAAGCAAATACAAAATCAGTGTTACCTTGGGTGGGGCCAATGAAAAGAAATAGAATTGAGAGTTTCTGAGTAATTAATTTGCTGAAGATTTATTTTAATAAAAGCGTCTAAGATCTGTGGAGGTTCCCTAAGATTGACTTTTGGCTATGACTCACGTTCATTACCTGAAATATGAAGCCTAAATTTACAGGAATATTAGCTCTTTGTGTGGTTATTAGCTTTTCGGTCGAGGCTGCTGTAAAAAAGCCGCGCAAGGTAGATTTCGTAAAGGAAATACAGCCTATTCTTGAGTATAATTGTGTGGGTTGCCACAGAGAAGGTTTTGCAAAAGAGTCCGGAGGGGCTTACCGGATGGATGTTAAGGAATTGACCTTTAAAGGGAGGCGTGAAGGAACAGGGGTTAAGCCTGGAGATCATGAATCCAGTACTGTTTGGGAATTCATGACTTTGCCTCTGGATGATGAGTTGGTGATGCCGCCAAAGGAAAAAAGCCAAAGGCCAACAAAGGAGGAGATTGAGTTGGTTGCCCTATGGATCGATCAGGGAGCCTCTTGGCCTGAGGGATTACAACTCAAACCAAAAAAGAAAATCATGAAGGGAGAGGATGAAGAAAAGATTATTACAGCCATTTATGACAAAATTTCGGCTAATCATAACAAGGCAAATGAATCTTCAATGAAGCCCTATAAAAAAAGGATTCCTGATACTTTGGTTGATTACGAAATGGTGCCGATTAAGGGCGGCGCTTTCCTGATGGGTAGTCCTGAGAGTGAAAAAGGAAGAAACGAGGATGAAGGGCCTCAGCGAAAGGTTAAAGTTTCCCCTTTCTGGATGGGCAAGTATGAGGTGACCTGGGATGAATACCATAAGTTCATGTACTATGGGAGAAACAATTCTTTGAAGGATGGATCTTCTGAATACTATTTGGATGCAGTAGCTACTCCAACAAAGCCTTATGTGAATATGGATTTTGGGATGGGCACCGGAAAGCATCCGGCTATTTGTATGACACAGCATGCGGCCAATAAATACTGCCAATGGTTGAGTTCCAAAACAGGACATTTCTACCGTTTGCCGACTGAAGCTGAATGGGAATACGCTGCTAGGGCTGGAACTACTACCGCGTACTCTTGGGGTGATGAGGATGATCAGGCAACACTCAATTCAAGAACCTGGAACCAAAAAAATGTTTTTGACCCCATTACATTTGAATCACGCTATCGCCCTGTTGGTGGTAAAAATCCTAATCCATGGGGGTTGTATGACATCCATGGTAATGTTGCTGAATGGGTTTTAGATGGTTACGCGCCATATAAGGCTTCCAAAGACCTGCTCGTAAACCCTTGGGTGAAAGGAACCAAGCCTTATCCCCACGTGGCCCGTGGTGGTTCGTTTCATGACCAAATGCCGCTATCCAAGCTGCGTAGTGCTGCTCGTATCTTCTCTGGACCTCAGTGGAAACAACAAGATCCACAACTTCCAAAGAGTATTTGGTATCTTACAGATGCTACATTTCTGGGGATGCGAATTGTGCGACCTCTGGAAGTTCCATCCAAAGAGGAAATGAAGGCCTATTGGAATAATGAGGTGGAATATGATACTCCCATAGATTGATCTCTGGACAACCCAGCAGAAAACGTTAGAGTTTCCGTACCGATTTTAGACCCAAACACCCCTTTTTATTTTATGAGTAAAAAATCTGATAACGCCCCAAGTCGGCGCAAATTCCTTAAAACATCCGGTTCGGCAGTAGCTGCAAGTGCGGCACTTAGCCAGTTGCCGATAGAACGTGTGGCACATGCTGCAGGTAGTGACACAGTGAGTGTTGCCCTTGTGGGGTGTGGCGGTCGTGGTAGTGGTGCTATTAGCCAGATAAGGAACACCAAAGGGAATACTAAGCTAGTTGCTGTGGCAGACGTGGACCCTAAGAAGGCCAAGGATAGGGTCGCGGGCTATAGAAAACAGTTCAATGATTGGGTCGATGTTCCGGAAGACAGGGTTTTTGGCGGCCTTAATGGTTATAAGTCGGCGATCGACGCAGCAGGGAAAGATGGCCTGGTTGTTATTGCGACTCCTCCAGGTTTCAAGCCTCAACAGTTTGAGTATGCGGTTAAGCAAAATAAACACATTTTCTGTGAAAAACCTGTTGCTTCTGATACTCCAGGGGTGCGGCGTGTATTGGCAGCTGCTCAAGAGGCTAAAAAGAAGAACCTCATGGTAGGTATTGGTCTGCAGCGTCGTCATGAAGAACGCTATATCAACAACGTGAAGATGCTTCATGATGGGGCGATAGGTGAGATAAACCTAATGCGTGTTTATTGGAATGGACGCGGAATTTGGTATCGGGACCGCCAGCCGGGCCAATCTGAAATGGCTTTCCAATGCAACAACTGGTACCACTTTATTTGGGCCAGTGGTGATCAAATTTGCGAGCAACACATCCATAACCTTGATGTAGGTAACTGGGTCATGCAGGGCTATCCTATTATGGCAAACGGTATGGGTGGTGGCGAGATGCGCCAAGTTGGGAAAACCTATGGTGACCGCACCAAGACTCAGATTTACGATCACACTTTTGTTGAGTACACCTATGCCAATGGTCACAAAATGTATAGCCAAGGCCGTCATCTCGGGGGTAATGCAACCTTCGGACACGTAGCTGAATACGCGCATGGTAGCAAGGGCACATGCAGGCTGGCTTCGGCCATTGTTCCGTTTGATGGTAATCCTATTAGGATAACCGGCAAAGGCGGCGGCCATCAGCAGGAACAAACCGATCTCATTGAGGCTTTGATGAAGGGTGAGATTTATAACGAGGGCGAATACGGAGCCAAAGCAACCTTTACGGCGATTCTTGGTCGCGAAGCTTGCTACTCAGGGCGTCAGATTAAGTGGGATGATCTTCTTGAAAAAGGACGAGATTATTGTCCCGGCATCGATAACTGGACTGTGGATACTGAGCCACCGGCAATGAAGGGCCCTGACGGTAAATACCCTGTTCCACGCCCTGGAATTTGGAATCCGTTTGCCTAGCTAGTATCTTTTAATTAAAACCAATGCCGCCCTCATGGGGCGGTTTTTTTTGTGTGAAATTATTGGCGAGAGAGTTCAGGTGATACGTTCATTTAACAGATTGCCCTATAGGGTCAGCGACCGCACTCTCCGGGTTGTGCAGGTGTTCATTTTTTTTCTAACGTTGTTAGTGTTTTCAACAGGTTGCCATGTTTTTACACCGGAATCGAAATGGCAACGCTTTGAATATGTAGAATCTGAGATGGGTGTGAACTTTAAGCTCAAATTTTATGCTTCGAGCGAGGCCAGAGCTGAGCGTGTTGCCAAGTCTGTTTATTCACGGGTAGAGGAGCTAAACTATATTTTTTCTGATTATGAGCCGGATAGTGAGCTCAGTCGTCTTAGCCGAGCTCCTGTGGGAGTTCCAGTCAAGGTTAGTGGTGAGCTTTTTGAAGTGCTTTTAATAGCGCATAAACTTTCGCAGCAAACCCGTGGCGCGTTTGATGTTACAGCAGGCGCTAGCGTTCGTCTTTGGAGAGAACTCAGGAGGGAGCGCGAGAAGAATCCTGATAAGGTTCTAAGTTTGGACCAATTGAGATCTGCTCAAAAACGAGTGGGTTTCAATCAGCTAAAATTAAATAATAACAATAAAACTGTTACACTGACTGCCCCAGATTTGCAGCTGGATTTGGGAGGTATTGCAAAGGGTTATGCGGTTGATGAGGCTATGCAGATCCTCAAAAGAAAAGGAATAAACCGCGCCTTTGTTGCTGCGAGTGGTGACATACTTGTTAGTCGTGCCCCTTTAGGTAGGTCTGGCTGGAAGATAGAGATTCGTGATGTGGACGAATTTGGAAACATTTATCCGCGTACGATTTACTTGAATAATAGTGCCCTTTCAACATCGGGTGATACCGAGCAGTTTGTCGAAATAAATGGGACTGTTTTTTCTCATATCGTCGATCCACGCAATGGCATTGGCCTTACTAATCGGATTCAGGTCTCGGTTATTTCTGCGTCGTCGACCCTGTCTGATTGTTATGCAACGGCTATTTGCGTATTGGGTAAGGAGGAAGGTCTGCAGTTTGCCGAAACAAGGAAGCTACAGGTTTTAATCATGGAACTGGCCGAAGGGGTCCCGCGTGTAACTCCCTCGCGTTATTGGAAAGGGTGGTGATTTTCAGTCTAGTGAGGATTCTATTTCCTCGATTGAGGCATTTCCGGTTGTTCCTAGTTTGTGAATCACGACTGAAGCAGCAGCATTGGCCAATTCTAGTGCTTCACTAATTTCAGAGCCGCTGATCATGGCAGTTGCGAGATTTGCCGTTACTGCGTCCCCGGCTCCCACAATATCAATTTCACCCTTCACAGAAAGGGCAGGACTGTGAAATACTTCTGAGTTAGGTGTTGCCCCGATCATTCCGTCCTCCGCCAAGGTTACGAAAACAGGTTGGCCGGACTCCTGTGCCAATTGGCTTGCGGCATCCTTGGCCATGGTCGCAGGTTTTCCAGTTAGTTTTATGAGCTCTGATTCATTCATTTTGTAGATGATATCGGGCCAGCCTTTCAGGCCTTTTCGGCTGTCTCCGATAATCAGGGTTTGATCACGAATTTCATTTATTGTAGAAAGCACGAGCGGTGTGACTACTCCAGTCTCAGGTTCATCAACCTGATCGAGCACGATCATGGCGTCTACTTTCCTGGCTAATTCTTTAATTGCACCAGCCATTTGTTCTTGTAGAGGCCCCGGAGTGATATGCCAGTTCTTGCTGTCTAACCGGCTGAGTTCACGCGGAGACTGACCCTCTTCCATGACAATAGGTTTACAATAGGTAAAGGTGTGCTGATTTTCGTTTTCGAAGAAATAATCCATTTTTACACCGTGCAATGCCTCTATTGCACGTTGCAGCTCAAAGCCTTCTCCATCACTCCCACAAAAGCCAACAGGCCAAAGTTCAGTTACACCCAATGCTACAAGGTTGTTGAGAACCGTGCCAGAGGCTCCAGGTTGGGCGCGCACATTGGTGATATTATGTACCGCTAGATTGGTTTCGATGGAAAGTTCCTCCTTGGAGGGATCAATTTCCAGATACCGATCACAACTATAATCACCTACTACAGCAATACGCAGCTCACTGTAGCGGGAGGTAATTTCCTCAAAACGACTTAAGTTCATTCAGAAGATGATAGGTGAACGTAATGTTGTCACACTGAGCGTAGTACATGGAACCTCCCATTCGATCATAACTTTTGCAGAAACGTAAGTAATAGGCAGGATTATCCTTGGGAGGTTCGCCTTGGCTCCAGTCCCAGTTTCCACCATCCTGAATATCGACGACATAAATGGCATGGTCTTTGACAGTCGCCCGCTCGTTCTGTAGTCGCAGATTATTCACACACGATATGCTTTTCTCAAACACCTGCGGTCCCATGATGGCGCTACCTACTGAAAGGACGACGCCGTTATCAAGTCCTTCCACTGAATCTCCAAAACTCGAAAAATCTATCTGTGCAGCACGCCCCAAGGCTGCTCCATTAAACATGGGGTGATTTGAGATGATGTCATAACCGATTCCAGGGTGCACCGTTAGGGGGATATTGTGTTTAATGGCATTGGCCAGTACGCAGGAAGATTTCCATGGGTGTGGGATTTCTTGGGGGCCATCCTTAAGGTCATGCTGAGTCATGGTTTGCAAGAGTTCGGCACGTGCTGGTGACAGCGGGTGGGCGGGGGCTTCACGCAACTGGCTTTCCAGTTCAGTTTTTGAGGGGAGGTAAAGGTTTTCTTCAGTGATCATGCGGCCAATGCTCTGCCCAAAACCTTCGTTATTTATTGCTCCTGCCAGAAGGGATAGGTGAATGTAATGTCCGGTTTCCTCCCAGGTGCCAAATGTGCCTGTGGCTACGTTGGAACGGACACATTCAGTAGATTTGCCGTGAAATGCCCATTCCCAGTCATGGATGACTCCCGCTCCATTTGTGGCCAAGTGAGTGATCCAGCCCCCATTCATGAGTTCATCCAGAAGCAGGTGTGCGCCATTTTTAATGAGATGAGCGCCATAAATATAGATAACACTGGAATCGGATTCGCGAGCACTTCGAATATTGGCTGCACAACGTGCAACGTGCTCTTGGTTTGCGGACGAGAGACTTGGAGGAGGGGAAGCAGGGTCGATGAGGGTTTCCTCTATGGTCGACATACTCTTGCGCTGGGCTAACGGATAAGTTTTGAGTTTGGAAAGATCGATATTTTTCATTTGCCTGTTAGTAGATTGTACAGGGTAGTCGGTTCGCGGTAATCGGCAATCACGCAGTCTGCGCCTCCATCCAGTAGGATGGGTAGTTTATTTTCATCAATTACCCCAGATCCATTGACTTCTTCATCACTGCATATGGCAACGGCAAGTCCACCCAAGGCTTTGGCTGCCTTGATCTCAGCAGCTCCATCACCGATGGCGATAAGGTTTTCGCCTGAAAAGCCTTCGTCTTTCATCAGCTTTTCCATGATCGATTGTTTGCAGAAATTCTCCGCATGTGTGTGGCCATAGACATGGCCTTGGCAATAGCGTGAGAGGTCTAGTAAATCTGCTTCTTCATTAACTTGATCATGTGGATTTCCGCTAAGGATAATCACCTTAAGGCCAGCTTCAATCAAAGTTTCAATGAATGCGCGTCCTCCATAAACAATGTAGTCATCCGGGGGACATTTTTTTGACCGGATATTTTCGTGCCGTGCTAGGGCTTCTTTATTGAGTACAGATAGAAAGGCTTGAAACATTTTATCGGAATCCGCTTCACCTGAGCGTGATTGAATTTCTCGAGCCATCTCTTCCATGAAAAGTGGTGTGGGTCGGCCGTTAAAACGGTACATTTGCTCAAATAAATACTCGCGGATATCCTTATTTGTTTCTCCTTCTTTCAAGGGGAAACGTGGGCCCATTACCGTTTGCATGATCTCTGGCCATCCATGGCGTATCCAGGAAAGTGTGCCATCAAAATCAAATATCACATGCGTGGCATTTGGGTGGGGTACAAAAGAAGGGAGAAATTGGATGCTCAGTTGGTCTATTGTGCCAGACACAGCGAGGAGTCAATGCGCTTTGAGACAAAAAAACAAGCCTGCGAAGAGAAAGAGTCTTGATTCAAAGCAAAAGCTGTTTCCCAATGGGTTCATGCAATTACAGTCCATGAAAAGACGCGATTTTTTAGCTGCTTCTGCAGCTGTTGCAGCCACTTCAGTTCTGCCTGCCAGTGCTGCAAAAGATCAAGAGCAACAGCCTTTACGGCTCGGTATAGATAATTTTGCGGTTCGGGCTATGGGCTGGAATGCCAGAGAGCTGATTGATTACGCCAAGGTATTGCGTTGTGACTGCTTATTTATCACTGACCTTGGCCCTTTCCAGAGCTTTACTGGACGTTATCTTAAGGGGTTGAAGAATTACGCTGATGACAAGAGTATAAAACTTTATGTGGGATCCTGGAGTATTTGTCCGACTTCAGTAACTTTTAAAAATGATTGGGGAAATGCAGCTGAGCATCTGGAATTGGGGGTTCGGATTTCTAAGGCCCTTGGTTCGTCAGCATTTCGCGTAATTCTAGGGTCACGCAAGGATCGAATGACCGAAGGAGGCATTGATGCGCGAATTGATGACACAGTGAAGTTTCTCAAAGAAAACAAAAGTATCGCCGTTGACGCTGGAATCAAGATTGCCATGGAAAATCATGCGGGGGATATGCATTCATTGGAACTGGTGCGCTTGGTAGAGGAGGCAGGCAAGGACTGGGTCGGGGTGAATATGGATTCAGGCAATGCTGTTTGGACTCTGGAGGATCCCATGGAAAATCTGAAGAACCTTGCGCCTTACGTGTTAACAACCAGTTTGCGAGACACTATGGCATGGCCTAGTGCAAATGGTTACACTGCAGCGTGGACTGCAATGGGCGAAGGTTTGGTGGATTGGAAGAAGTATTTTGCTTACTACAGAAAAGTATGTCCAGAAGCACCAGTATGTATTGAGACGATCTCGGGTTTCAATCACGAGTTAAAAGTAAAGCAGGACGCTTTCTGGAAGGTTTGGCCTAAGGGCAAGCCGAAGGGTTATGATAAATTTGAAGCGTTTGCTAAGCGGGGAAAATCTATCGGCACTTTTAAGCCGCCTGCGGGAGTGGATCGTAAAAAGGCCCAACAGCAATTCCAGAAGAGTGATATTGAACGTAGTATTCGATATTGTCGAAAAATTGGGTTGGGGCGGGATCGTTAGGTGAGTGTTACGGTCAAAGTTTGTGGTATTACCAGTGAAGCTGATGGGCTTGCAGCAGCAGCAGCAGGAGTTGACGCTATCGGCCTGATGTTTTTTGAAGAGAGCCCACGGTATATCACCCTTGAGCAGGCAAAAAAAATATCCAGTGCGCTCCCTCCTCATATCATGCGGGTAGGTGTGTTTGTAAATGCTGAAGAGTCCTTCATTAATCGGGCGCTTAACGAATGCCTATTAAACATTCTGCAGTTTCATGGTGATGAAACGCCTGAAGATTGTATCCGTTTTCCGGTAATGACCCTCAAGGCATTTCGTGTGAAGGGGGTAGAAACTCTAGAGCAGATGAAAGCGTATTCAACTGCGGGGTTTTTGCTGGATGCTTATTCGAAGGTGGCAAGGGGGGGGACCGGTGAAGCTTTTAATTGGGATTTAGCCGTGCAAGCAAATGAGCTGGGCAAGCCAGTGTTTCTTGCTGGGGGATTAACGCCTGATAATGTATCTGAAGCCGTGCAAAAAGTGCAACCTTTCGCGGTGGATGTTTCCAGCGGCGTGGAGTGTGAGCCTGGCAAAAAGGATCCTGTAAAAATGCAGGCATTTGTAGAGTCAGCAAAAAGTGCACTGGCTTGAGGGTTTGGGCTCGTCGTGGTAGCTTGAGGCCAATGAGCAGCATTGCCAGTGAGCAGGTTCCCGATGCGGCAGGTCGGTTTGGGCCCTATGGGGGACGTTATGTGCCTGAAACTCTGGTTTATCCGCTTCAGCAGTTGGAGGATGAATACTTTAAGGCTCAACAGGATCCTGAATTTCAGAAGGAACTGGATTATTATCTTCGCGAATTTTGCGGGCGCCCGACTCCGCTCTATTTTGCACAACGCCTGACTGAAGACTTGGGCGGCGCAAAAATTTACCTCAAACGTGAGGACCTTCTGCATACTGGCGCCCATAAAATCAATAACGCCATGGGCCAAATCTTGCTGGCCAAACGTATGGGGAAAACCCGGATTATTGCTGAAACCGGTGCAGGTCAGCACGGTGTGGCAACGGCTACTGTGGCGGCGATGTTTGGCTTGGAATGTGTTGTTTACATGGGGGCGCATGACTGTGAACGACAACGTTTGAATGTTTATCGGATGCGCATGTTGGGAGCGGATGTAGTGCCGGTGGAGGCCGGGCAGAAGACCTTAAAGGAAGCGGTTAATGAGGCCATGCGCGATTGGGTGACTAACGTGCGAAGTACGCATTATATTCTCGGTACTGCTTATGGGGCCCATCCTTATCCAGTAATGGTGCGTAACTTTCATAGAGTGATCGGAGATGAGGCTCGGCGGCAAATAATGAAACAGGAAGAGCAATTACCCGACTTACTGGCTGCTTGTGTGGGAGGAGGGTCCAATGCAATAGGTCTCTTTTATCCATTTCTTGAAGATCAATCGGTTTCAATGGTGGGCGTTGAGGCGGGCGGAGAGGGTATTATTCCTGAAAAACACGCAGCACGTTTTCAGGGAGGCTCTTTGGGAGTTCTGCAGGGGACCCGATCTTTTCTTTTGCAGGATGAAGATGGGCAAATTCAGCTAACCCATAGTGTTTCGGCTGGATTGGATTATGCGGCCGTTGGGCCGGAGCATGCTTGGTTGCGCGATCAGGAAAGAGTGGATTACACCTATGCGACAGATGAAAAAGCTTTAGAAGCCTTTTTTAAATTGTCTAAATTGGAGGGAATTATTCCTGCATTGGAATCATCACATGCAGTTGCTGAAGTAATCGCCCGTGCTCCAAAAATGTCCCAGAATCAGATCATTATTTGTAATTTATCGGGCCGGGGAGATAAAGATGTGCAACAAGTGGCTGAAAAGGTAGATCTTTAGTTGTGGCTGAGCCCCAAAACCAGTGGGATTTTGGTGAGTTGTTTCCAAAAGAGGAAACTCGCCGAGTATTCAGTGTTTCTGAGCTGACCAAGAAGGTTAAGCGTCAATTAGAGGAGGGTTTAGGTCAGGTTTGGGTAGAAGGCGAAATCACCAATTTACGGCGTCAATCATCTGGGCATATTTATTTTTCAATCAAAGATGATAGCACACAGTTAAGTTGTGTGCTCTTTCGAGGCACCCGTGTGCCTCAAAAGGAAACGATTGAGGATGGCCAAAAAGTGGTATTGCAGGGAGACCTGACGGTTTATGAGGCGCGCGGACAATATCAATTAAATGTAAAGGCAGTGGAGCTGCAAGGAGTTGGAGCGCTTCAGGTGAAATTTGAACGCCTCAAAACTAGCTTAAATGAGGAAGGGCTTTTTGATGCGGCTCGAAAACGTAAGTTGCCTAGTGTTAATGAGCGAATTGGAATTGTTACTTCATTAAGCGGTGCAGCGTTACGGGATATATTGCATGTAGTCCAAAGGCGACAACCAACCCTTGAAATTGTTCTCGTGGATAGCCGAGTTCAAGGAGAGGGTGCAGAAGCAGAAATTATTAAGGGAATTGAATGGCTTAACAGTTGGGCAAGAAGTGAGCCATTGGATCTGATTTTGATTACCCGTGGTGGCGGGTCCATTGAGGATTTATGGGCTTTTAACGAGGAGTCTCTTGCCCGCTCCATTTTTAGTTCGGTTGTTCCAGTTGTCTCTGCAGTAGGTCATGAAATCGATTATACAATTAGTGATTTTGTTGCTGACTTTCGCGGGGCAACTCCAAGTGCAGCCGCAGAAATCATTACATCAGGTGGAGTCATGATTCAGGAGAAACTGGTCTCAATTGCCGAACGACTAAAACGAGTGGCAATACGCCGTTGTCGTTATATTAGTAAGGAGGTGGAAGCTAATGTTGAGCGTACGGCTCGGTGCCATCCAAGGCGGCAATTACAGCAGAGGATGCAACGTGTTGATGAATTGCACGACGACCTAATTCGAGGGGGCCGTGAATTTTTCAAACAGCAAGATGTCCGATTGAGCAATCTTACTGATCGCCTTGTTCGTGTTCGACCATCGAAAATATTGAAAGATCGTAGGAAAGAGCTGGAGCAACAAAAACGACAGATTTGTGATATTACAAAGGGGAGAATGGGGCAATTGAGGAAAGATACAGAGGCGTTGAATGACAGGCTCCGTTTACTTGATCCGAAGAATATTGTTTCACGTGGATATTCTATTACCACTGATGCAAAAACCGGCAGGATATTGCGTTCAGTCAAAAAGACTCATGCTGGGCAAATAATAATAACTCAAATGTCTGATGGAGACATTGAAAGCACTATAAATTAGCCCTTCAAACTCGACTCAGAGGAGGGAGTTGAAGTATTGTTTGCCGATGCCGGCAAGGGCCAAAAAACCATCCAAGAAAGACAAGGAAATGTCTTATGAGGATGCAGCCGAGAAATTGGAGTCTATATTGGAATCAATTGAATCTGATGATTTGCCTTTGGACAAACTTGTTGTTCATTACGAAGAAGCAGCGAAACTTTGCAAGATCTGCGGAGAGAAATTGCAATCGGCAGAAAAGCGAATTATACAGCTTGATTGTAGTATTGAAGGTGATTTATTGGCGCGTCAGGCAGATTTGGACGGAGAGGATAATTAAGGGCTATGGGTGCATATCTTGAAATGATAAGTGAGTCGGCGCATGTCAAGAAATTGACTGTAGCTCAACTTGAAGAGTTGGCCAAGGAGGTGCGAGAAGAGTTGATTTCTACATTGTCCAAGACCGGTGGTCATTTGGGGCCGAACCTGGGCGTAGTTGAATTAACGATTGCGATGCATAAGGTCTTCTCTACCCCCAAGGACAAGTTTGTATGGGATGTGAGCCATCAATGTTATGTTCACAAGCTTTTGACTGGCCGAAAGGCAAAATTTTCCAAGATCCGGCAAAGCGGCGGCTTGAATGGGTTTGCACTGCGTACTGAAAGCGAGCATGACAGCTTTGGGGCAGGGCATGCTGGGACAGCTCTCTCTGCGGCTTTGGGTATGTGTGCGGGACGAGATCAGAAAGGTGGGGATGAGGATGTGGTTTGTGTGTTTGGTGATGCTGCTCTGACAAATGGAATTTCTTTCGAAGCCCTGAATAATATTGAACACACGACCAACAAATTTATCGGAATTCTCAATGATAATGAGTGGAGCATTGATAAAAATGTCGGGGCTATTTCAAAGTATCTCAATAAAATCATAACCAATCCCGGCTACAATCGGATTCATGATGATCTGGCAAACTTGGTAAAGAAATTACCCAAAGGTGATTTTGCCGTGCGGCTTGGATCGCGTGCTGAAGGGGCCTTAAAGGCTGAGGTAGCCGAAAGTTCTCTGGCCCATGAACCGCCAGTTCTTACCGATGGTCGAGGAGGAACTGCAAGCAGCGTTCTCTTCGAGGAACTTGGAATACGTTACATAGGTCCGTTGGATGGTCATAATCTGCCTCTAATGATCAAGTCACTAGAGTACGCGAAAAATTGTGATCATCCGATAGTTCTGCATGTGTTGACTAAAAAAGGGAAGGGCTATAATGCGGCACTCAAGCAACCAGAAAAATTCCATGGGTTGGGGCCTTATAATGCCAAGACAGGGGAAACCCCCTCCTCCACGCCCGGAACAGCTCCCAATTGGCAGGACGTATTTGGCGAACAGATTGTAAAGCTATGTAATCGGGACAATAGACTGGTGGGAATTACTGCAGCCATGCCTAGTGGAACTGGGCTTAAAAGTCTGCGTGATGAAATGCCTGACCGTTATTTTGATGTGGGAATTGCGGAGGAACATGCAGTGATTTTTGCAGCCGGTATGGCAACGATGGATTATCGGCCTGTAGTCGCTATCTATTCCACTTTTCTGCAGCGTGCCTATGATTGCATCATTCATGATGTGGCTCTTCAAGATTTGCCGGTGATTTTCTGTATGGACCGTGCAGGTTTATCAGCCAATGACGGGCCGACTCATCATGGGCTTTTTGATATCTCCTACCTACGGTGCATTCCAAATATCATAGCAATGGCGCCACGGAATGAAGATCAATTGGCCGACATGATGTTTACAGCATCACGTCAGACACACCCGGTATTTATTCGCTACCCGCGTGGCGCAGCGGAAGGAGTGGCAATCAAAGAGGAGCCGGATATGCTGGAGATCGGCCAAGCCGAGGTGGTTAAAAATTTTGCGGATAACGGGAAACGGAAAGTGGTGTTCTTTGGGCTTGGGCCTATGTTTAGCGTGGCTGAGGCGGCTGCTAATGAGTTGGGAGAGGACTTTGATTGTGCACTGGTTGATCCGCGTTTCACTAAGCCTATCGACGAGGCTACTACAGAATATTTTGCAAAAACTGCTGACACGATTGTGACCCTAGAAGATCACGTGTTAGCAGGTGGGTATGGTAGTCTTGTATCGGAACTACTGGTTGCAAAAGAGATTCACACACCAGTGGTTCGCATCGGTTGGCCTGATCAATTTATAGAGCACGCTTCTTCAGTTGGTGAATTACGTGAAAAATACGGACTGACCGTGGAGTCAGTTGTTGCGCAAATAAAAGGTACTCCCAGAAATGTTACCAGCGGTAGCTCCAGTGAATCAGCTGCCGCTTAGAGGCAATATTTGAAAGCGCTGGGTATTTTAATATCACTGATTGTTTTGTTCGTGTGTTGGCTTGCTGATTGAAAATCAATAGGTTGGAAAACGGTGATTAGACAAGCGATTTAACTTGGACCTTCTGTTTGCGGCCGGCTAAATCCAGAGTGCTCTTTTGGCCTGGTTTCAGGCTGATAAGCTGGCTTCCCAGTGGAGATTCTGAGGTGATAACAAGAATCTCAGTGCCTTCAACTTCCACCTCAGTCCCGCCGGCAGTCGGGCCGATAAAATAAAATTCAGTGAAACCCTCCTGATCCAGTTCGATTAGGGAACCTACCTCTATTGCATCGTGGGTGGTTTGGTTTATTAGATCTTTAAAGGCAGTAATGGCGGATTCCAATTCAGAGGCCTTATTGGCTTGGCCGGCAGCAAGATAAGAGGCTTCCAGCCCGCGTGTATCGTATTTGTTTTCGGCACGGTTCTCATCGGCTGTAGCTTCAGCATGGGAAGATTTTGCTGCGCGGATATAGGTCTCCAGTTCTGACTGAAGTGATTCAATGATTTTAAGAATAACAGATCTTTTATCCATTATGATTGAAATGTATATAAATCTGTTTCTCAGGTATAAGCTAATTCCAACGCGGCAAAATTAAACCGGTTTTCGAGTTACCCCTACTATGACCACCTCGGCTGTTTATGTGAGCCTTGGTGATTCCTCCATTACGACCGATATCCGCATTAGTGGATTGTTTGGCCGAACCGTCAGCATTCACGAGCTGTCCTTGGCCTATATTTAAGCCCCCGAATGCTTGGAAGGGAACAGGTGTTTCATCGATTCCAGTCCAGTCACCTGTGGCGAGGTCGCTGGTTCGGATATTAGCTGTTAGGGCCAGAACAGTGGAGGGACGTTGTGCATCACCTCCAACACAAAATCCATAGCTCATGCCCTTATTAACTTGTTCTGCTGTAGCCTTTCTCCAGTTTGATTGTAAAAGCTCGTTGCCCTCTGCACGGGCCGGGTCACAGGGGGATTGTAGTATCTTAGGTGTTTGTAATTCATTGCGCATGGATCCGATATTGGCAATGGAGCCTGCAGAATTAATACCAATATTACTGCCTTCAAACTTATGAATTGCCTGTTGTGCTGGGGTGAGCTGCCACGGCAGCCGGTCATCATTGTCTATGGCAAACCCAGTTAGCCCTTTACCAATGGATCCAAGATTATACACGCACTTGTTACGGTTGGCCTTTCGTTTACTCCGAAGTATGTAATTGAAGAGAGCTTTGGCCGAGGCTTCCTCGATTATCACGGCCCCACTAGCCACATCACGGTTGAGCTTTTCGGTTCCCCGTTTCAATTCTTCAGGTGAGTTTGCTATTCTCAAAAGACTGGCTGCCAAAAGACTGGCTGCCTCGTCTTCATTCATCTTGGCGGCAAAAAGTTCGTAGGCTTCCTTCACCATTTGGGTAGTAAACTTGAGGCTCCTCATTTTCTCGATATTTTCAATCTGTTCATTCAATGCCATTTGATTGTTTTTTACCCGTTCATTTAATAGGACACGTTTATTAGCACCTGCCTTCCCGGCGACAAAAATGAAGAGGATGGAGAAGAGGATGAACGCAAGGATGCCGCCACCAAAAATTGCGATCGGCCTGAAGGAGCTAATTGCAACTGGAGTCGAGTGATTGTCGGCTTTAACCGAGCTCGCGGTTGTTTTGGTCTTGAGGGAGCTTTCTATTGATGCGTCATCAATCTGCTTTGCTTCATGAGCAACATCATTTTGTCCATTGGTTTTGTATGCCTCAGGGTAGGTTGCATGCATCCGTTTTGATCTTCTCGAATAAATAAAAACAACACTTGCCCACAGAACTGATGGTGCAACCACCACAAATAAAACGCCCACGACCAACAGATTAGGGGAGGTAAGCACACTTTCAATTAATGTGCCTCCACCGGCAGGGCCTCCCAATGTTCCTGAAAGCTCCTGAAGTGAGAATAAAACTGGATGGTTGGACTTCCAGTAGATTAAAGAGATAAAACACACAAAAACGCCCAGTAAAATTGCAATCGGATAAATTATTAATAGCTTCGCTCCGAAAGGCTTTTTCATCCACAGGAGAATGCCGCAGCAGAACCCCATGAGAGTGCAGATCGATTTTGACCCAAATAAAAGTACTAACCATGAAGAAAATCCGTTCATGCACTTTTTTAGGTCCGGGACCATCGGTTTTAAGGTCATTATGGATTTCCATTCCTCTTCAGTCTCAAAGCCTTGTGGACCTGCTTCCTCACTATAAAATTGAACAACTTCTTCCAGTCCTGTTGCCATCTTTGAAATGTTGTGCCCCATGGCTAAGGTGTAGAGTGTGGTGCCTGCTTTTATGATTGGCAGTAGAAAGACCAAAATGATGCAAAGGAATAGCAGCCATCCTTTTACTCCATTATATTTATTATTGGTTTCTGTTTCGGGCATCGTTAGACCAGACTTCTTTTAGGGTCTTAATGTAAATCAAGATTTGCGTCTGTAACCGCACCTTCAGAAGCGCTGGTGGTGAGGTGGGCATATTTGGCTAGTACACCGGCAGTGTAACGGGGTTTGGGCTTACGCCACGCATGGGTTCGCCTCTTTAGTTCAGCCTTGGTGATGGCCAGCTTTAACTGACGGCTTTCGGCATCAATCGTAATTTTATCTCCGTCCTTTACCATTGCAAGGGGACCTCCATTATAAGCTTCAGGGGTAATGTGACCCACCACAAAGCCGTGAGTTCCACCAGAGAAACGGCCATCAGTAATGAGAGCCACATCATCACCCAAGCCTGCTCCCATAATGGCTCCAGTGGGGCCAAGCATCTCGCGCATACCGGGTCCGCCCTTGGGGCCTTCATAACGAATGACAATTACATCACCCTTTTTGATGCGGCCAGCTAGAATGGCTTTCATCGCCTTTTCCTCCGAATCAAAGGGGCGGGCAGTACCAGTAAAGCTTAAGCCTTCTTTGCCTGTAATCTTGGCCACTGCACCTTCAGGTGCGAGATTTCCGTAAAGCACTACCAGATGGCTGTCTTTTTTGATTGGTTTTTTGAGTGGTTGAATAATTTTCTGCCCCTTGGGGTAGGGTTTTACTGAGGCAAGATTTTGGGCCATCGTTTTACCGGTCACTGTTAAACAGTCTCCGTGAAGAAGACCTGCTCGTAGGAGGGTTTTCATCATGGGTTGTATCCCCCCAATGGCAACGAGTTCACTCATCAAGTATTTCCCACTGGGTTTGAGATCAGCGATGACCGGGACCTTTTTGCCTATGCGGGTAAAGTCATCGATGGAAAGCTTCACCTTGGCAGCACTGGCCATAGCTAGTAAGTGCAATACTGCATTGGTCGATCCCCCCAGTGCAATCACTACAGTGATGGCATTTTCAAATGCCTTTTTGGTCATGATATCGCGCGGCCGAATACCTTTTTGCAGTAAATTCAAGACAGCTGCACCGGCTTCCCGGCTATCTTTCTTTTTGGCATTACCGACTGCAGCCTGTGCGCTGCTGCCGGGCAAACTCATCCCCATTGCTTCAATGGCGCTGGCCATGGTGTTGGCAGTGTACATGCCGCCACAGGAACCCGGTCCGGGAATGGCACAACTTTCTATCTGCTGTAAGCTCTTGTCATTGAGTTTATCATTTGCATGAGCCCCCACTGCTTCAAAGACAGAGACGATATCCAGCTTGCGGGTATCTCCTGTGATGCAACCCGGCAGAATGGTGCCGCCATAAACAAACACACTGGGGCGGTTCATGCGCGCCATAGCCATCACACAGGCGGGCATGTTCTTATCACAACCCCCAATCGCCACAAACCCATCCATACACTCACAACCAACGACTGTCTCTATGGAGTCAGCAATTACTTCACGACTTACTAAAGAGTATTTCATGCCTTCAGTACCCATGGAGATGCCATCAGAGATGGTGATGGTATTAAATATAATGGCCTTTCCACCTGCCTTATTGGCACCGCGTTCGGATTCCTGCGCGAGTAGGTCAATATGCATGTTGCAAGGGGTGACATTACTCCAGGTTGAGGCTATGCCGATGATGGGCTTTTTGAAATCACCGGCCTTGAAACCCGTGGGGTAAAGCATGGCTCGACTGGGGGCTCGGTCCGGACCATCTAACATGATGGCTGAGTGCGGGCGTAAGTTGTTTTGTTTCTTGGATTTCTTACTCATGAAGAGAAAGGTGTTTTCAGCTCAAAAAGGCCAAAAATCAAGCAAAAGGCCCTTATTTAAGGGTGCTAACCTTGACCAGAGGCTGTTTTTGAACGATAATGATATGTCAATCAGGGGGCGTTCCGGATTCGACTGGGTAGACGCGTCATGGGTTGCATGCCGAGGGCGGTTTGGTGCCTCGTAAATCATCCTTACCAAAAAAACAACTGCCAACGAAGAATTGGCTCTCGCGGCCTAATTAATCCGCGACGTCTGCC